>DBYD01000021.1:23127-42029 GCA_002309855.1 Bacteroidales bacterium UBA1195 | reverse complement strand
TTTTCCGAAATCGGCGCGGAAATCGACGGATTCGAAACACATGCGGAAGGGGAATGGGACAAAGCCGCCATATATAATATTAATGTATATGGGGTGCGGCAGGCGACTGTCAGCATTTAACATACGAAGTCACAACATAAGAGGAAGTATGTACTATAAATATAATACAATGTTTATCAAATATATGACAAAAATTTTTTTGAGAAAAAACGTGATTCGCATTCAAAAAACGGCTACTTTTGCAGCACAATTAATCCTTAATTACTAACCTTGCCTTTTACGAAGGCACACTAACTTTAAAGCACTATGCACAAAACACTTACACCCTTCTGCGGACGCATTCTTCTGTTCGCGACGATGGCATGTCTCCTCTGCACCATGCCAAAAGCCTCCCAAGGCTCACCACAAAACCCTCCCAAAAACGCAGTCCTACCCGAGGACAGTTCCAAACACAAGTCACAAATCATCGGATGCGCCAATTTCGGCCAAGTCCGCTGCGACAGTGCAAACGGCGGCGGCATCTCCGGATATGCCGATGCAACCGGCCTGTTCCAATGCCTGAACACCGGCAACATCGCTGGTGAACGGAAAATCGGCGGAATTGCCGGTTACGCCTCCGGCAACAGCACCGACTCCGCCGAAATCGGGCACTGTTTCAACAGCGGCCTTATCCGTGCAGGCAACAGCAGTGGCGGACTCATCGGCTACAGCAACCAGAACCTGCGGATCTACAGCGGATACAACATCGGCAATGTGACCGCTGCACAATCTGCCGGTGCGATTGTAGGCCGCAAGTTCCACAACGACGCACGGTTCATGAATTGCTATTATGACCGGCAGACATGCATTCCCGGAGCCATTGGCGGACAGGACTCCCAAAATTGCGCCGAGGGCCTTTACACAAGGCAGATGACCGGGGACAGCCTTCGACAAGCGTTTGGCAACGCTTTTTGGAGCTACCGCGCAAACTGCTATCCATCACCGCAACAATGGGATTCAATGCCAGCGGTCATTGGTGCCACAAGCCCTGTGTTCCTCAATGGGAACGAGCGTCTGGACAGCGTTACGGACCGGTTTCACCTGCAAACCCCACAAGGACAATACTGGCGTTCCGACGACAGCACAAGCGTGCGGATCGCAGGCAATGAGGGAATTATCCTTAAAAGCGATTCCAACCGCCTGATATTTGTCGGTGACGGGACATCCGTCTTCCGTCAGGTGCCGCTGCTGCACACCTACCGTTCCGTCTGCCGGAGAATCGCATTCAATGCCAATCTGGGTAGCGGCCAGATGGACACCTTGGAAGTCTGCGGAAACCAGCCGGCCATCATTCCGGCATCGCTTTTCACACGCACACACTTTCTGTTCCAAGGCTGGTCGTATGGGGCGGGCAATGCTGCCGTACTGCAAAGCGGGGACACTCTTTTCTGCACACAGGACACCACCCTGTACGCCGTATGGAGTCCGGACGGGACCGACTCCAGCCATGCCATCCCGATCAACAACCTCGCGGAGCTGATGGCTTTCCGTGATGCCGTCAACAATTACAGCAAAGGGGAGTTCAAAGGGGTCCGCAACCAGTCCACCGGTTTCAGGGACATCCATTTCACACTGACCGCCGACATTGACCTGGACAGCCTGTATGCCTCAGGAACAGATTGGGAACCTGTCGGGAAAAGTTCATCCGCAAGTTTCCGCGGCAAATTTCACGGAATGGGGCACCGCATATCACATCTTTACATCAACACACCGACCGTCAATTACAAGGGATTGTTCGGCTATCTTGACTCCGCATTAGTGGAGGATGTGACACTTGCAGCCAATGACACAATAATCGGCAAGCAGTACTGCGGAGGCATCGCAGCCTACGCTGCAAACGGTTCGCAAATACTCAGATGTGCAAACCACGGTTATGTCGAGGGGAAAAGCACACATATCGGAGGCATCTGCGGCAATATGGCCAAATCGGACATTACGGACTGCCATAACACAGGCAATATCACCGGTACGGAAAAAGTGGGTGGCATTGCCGGATACACCAACGGCAACAGTGCACGCTACACCCATATTCTCAGATGTTTCAACAGCGGACAGATACTTGCGTCGAAAGCTGCCGGAGGTATTTGCGGCAACAGCTATTCCTGCACGGAAATCACACAGGTTTACCAAAACGGACAGGTTTGGGCTGACACAATACGGGGAAGTATTGTCGGCCTGAAGAGCCAGAAGAGCGTTTCATTCCGATACTGCTATTATGATATGCAAATCAGTCCGTTGGGAGCAATCAACGGCACTGATGACAGCACAGCGGCAGGCCTTTCCACCTCCGCACTGACAGACTCACTGCCATCGGGTTTCGACTCACGGTACTGGCAGCAGGCACAGGGATATTGTCCGATTCCGGTTTCAGCCGCTACAGACACAGCCGCCCGCATTGCCGCCACACCGGTCTTTTTTGCACAGGGCGACAATGCAATGCTTGTCCGCAACGACTTTGCTCTAAACGGATGTGATTGGATAACATGGGGAGCGGTCCCTTCAAACAACATACAGATCAACAATTGTAACGTTCGGATTACCGGATCGGACAGCAATATTGTCCTGATCGCCTCCTACCTGCAGACAGTATATCGGGAAATCCGCATCTCCCGGCTGCAATTGCGGACACGCTGCAACATCCGGCTGTGGGCAAACGACAGCAGCAACCGGCACATCATCCTTCAGGCATACCTGAACGATTATTTGAAACTGGACACCATTCCGTTCCAAAGGGCACATAAGCTGCTTCGCGGCTGGAGCCACACCCCGCAAGGCACCTCCATGCTGACCACTGCGGACAGCATTCTGGTACTGCAGGACACATCCCTCTATGCAGTCTGGGGCAATGACGGACAGAGCCGCGAATATGCGCTGCGCATTGACAACCTGAACGATTGGATAGCATTCCGTGATGCCGTCAACAATTATGCGAATGGCTGCTACCAAGGTGTTTATAATCGCAACAGCGGCTTCTGCGGCATCCATTTCGCACTGTATGCCCAGTTGGATCTCCAGACGGTCTGCGACAGTGCACACTCATGGATACCTGTTGGCAGGAACAGTTCCACTCCATTCAGGGGAAATCTGGAAGGTAACGGACATACCATTGACAATATGGTCATAGACTCTGCAAACATGGATTTTGCAGGATTGTTCGGCTGCATGGATTCCGCAACCGTAAGCGGCCTTGAGCTCGGGGTCCATTCACGTGTCCGCGGCCGCAGCTATGTCGGCGGCATCACCGGCTGCGCCAGAAACAGCAGCAACATACGGCAGTGCGCCAATCACGCGCCTGTCACCGGCAGTGAGGAATACATCGGCGGCATCTGCGGATACATGAGCCAGTCAACCATCAGGGAATGCTACAACGCAGCCGACATCCGAGGCAAGGACAAAGTGGGCGGCATTGTGGGATATGCCGGCACCGCATCCGCCAGCAGCGGCAGCAGTGCACTTGGCACATCAAACGTATCATACTGCTACAACAGCCACGCCGTCCGTGGCAGCCAATGCACCGGCGGACTTATCGGCTTTGCCAACGGAAACACGACACTTAGCCGAAGCTATAACAGCGGGCAACTGTTCGGAGCACACTATACGGGAAGCATTATCGGACGGAAATACAGCAGCCAGACCTCAATCAGCCAATGTGTGTACGACCGCCAGATCAGCCGTTTTGCAGGCATCAATGGGAAAGATCCGGAGACGGCCACCGAAGGACTCCCAACGCTGCAGATGACCGGCACCCTGCTGCAACAACTGTTGGACACACTGCATTGGAGATATTCGGAATCCTGCTATCCGCTACTGCAGGCCATGGAGCAATCCCCCGCCGCATGGGTTTCCGTAATTCCCATTTTCCTGTCCGGGAACGAGACTACGGACAGTATCGCCCATGATTTCATATTGGGGGAGCGTCCCGAATTCATTTGGGAGAGTGCCGACCCATCTGTCCTGCGCATTGAAGGATTCAAGGCAATGCTGCTGGACAGCGACACCCTCTCCATTATTGTCCGCTTCGACAGCGTAATCTCCAAGAAGTATGACATCCATACAATTCCTGACATTGTCACACGCACACCATCCATCGGGCAGCCCCGTCCCGAATGCCTCATATACCCGAATCCGGTCACAAACCTGCTGCACATCCGGATTGCTGAACCGCAAGCCATACCCATGCGGCAGCTCTTCCTGTGCGATGCCACCGGAAAAATCGTCCTGAGGCAGACCATAGCGGACAACAGGTGCGACCTGCAATTGCAGGATCTTCCTGCAGGCAGCTACCATATCGTGCTTCAGGATGCCGAAAAAAGATACTGGCACTTCAACATCACAAAAAAATAACACCTCAAAAAAAGAGGGGTTCCCAAACGAAACCCCTCTTTTTACCCTTTTTTATCGTTCAGCTATTCCGTAGGGATATCGCTGTTCACATTCCTGGAACCGACCAATGCGAAAAAGAGCATGTAGATGATGCCAGCAAACACAACCCAATAGCTGCTGATGTAATTGGAGGTCATGTCGGCAATCCAGCCCTGAAGTGCGGGAAGAATGCCGCCGCCACAAACCATCACCATGAATATTCCGGAACCCATCGCCGTATATTTGCCCAAACCCTCTACAGCGAGGTTGAAAGTTCCGCCCCACATCACAGAGGTGCACAGTCCGCAAAGAATCAAGAACATGATGGGCAACGGAACATCTTCAAGGCCGAAAGAGATATCTGCACGGAACACAGGCATCTTCACTGTAATGCCGCTGGGAAGGAACATGGCAAGCAAGACGAAGACGGCTGCAATGGACAGCACAGTGCCCAACATCAGTTTCGGAGAGACCTTTCCGCCAAGCAGACCGCCGACGAGCCTTCCGACGAACATCAGGAACCAGTAGGTGCCGCACAACGTGCCGGCAATTGCAGCCGGCATGGCCAGTCCGCCCGCCTCAGCGGTCTGGGTCATGTAGAGGTTGGCAATGCTCGGAATGGCGACCTCCACCCCGACATAGATGAAAATGGCGATGATGCCCAAACGGAAATGTCGGAATGACATAGGACCGTATTGTGACTTTTGCGGTTCGTTCCGTTCCACATAAGGCTCAGGAATGCTGACAAATGAAAGCACGATAAAGGCCAACGCGAAAATGCCCATGGCGATGAAAAGGGCGGGATTGCCGTCGCGGATGGTGGCTTTGGCCACATCCCCCATCAGGTAGCCGACCAAAACTGGGACAATGGTTGCAGCGATGGAATTACACGCGCCGCCGAACTGGATCAGCTGGTTGCCCCTCTTGCCGCCTCCGCCCAACGTGTTGAGCATGGGATTGACCACGGTGTTCAGCATGCACATGGAGAATCCGGCAACAAAGGCACCCGTCAGATAAATGCCGAAAGAGGCCGCCACGCCCGAAAGGAACATGACCAGCACACCGGCAAAACCGACCGCAATGGCCCACAAGGCGGTCTTCTTGTAACCGATGCGTTTCAGCATCATGCCGGCAGGGATGCCCATGAAGGCATAGGCGATGAAATTGGCGAAATTACCGAGCTGCGACATGAAATTGCTTACACCGAACTGGTTCTTAACAATCACCCCGAACGGGTTCTGGAATCCGGTGACGAACGAAATCATCGCAAACAGACAGAACATCATTGCGATGGGCAATGCATAACTTTTCCTGTTTTCCATAAATATATGTTTTTGTTGTTGCTATTTGCCAAACACCAATGTCTCCTCCCTGTCCGGGCCATAGGAGACGATATAGGTCTTGCGGCCGAGGTAGTCCTCGACAAAATGCAGGTAATTCTCCAATGCGGGTGCAAGCCTCCCCGATTCAAACGGCTGCTTCCAGCCCTCCAATTCGGTATAGACAGGCTGTATGCGTTCGTCAATCCGGAACGGGATCTCCCGCGTGACCTGCCCGTCAATCTGATAGTCGGTGCAGACCTTCACCTTGTCAAAGCCGTTCAGCACATCCACCTTCATCATGATGAGGTCGGTCACTCCGTTGAGCATACAGGCGTATTTCAGCAGCGTCAGGTCCATCCAGCCGCATCGGCGCGGACGCTTTGTGGTGGCTCCGAACTCCTGCCCCTGCTTGCGCATGTACTCCCCTGTCTCATCAAAGAGTTCCGTCGGGAAAACGCCGGTTCCCACACGGGTGCAATAGGCCTTGAACAGCCCGAAGACCCGTCCGATGTTCCCGGGGGCGACACCGAGGCCGCTGCAGGCTCCGGCAGTGATTGTGTTGGAGGAGGTGACATAGGGATAGGTGCCGAAATCCACATCCAGCAGCGTGCCCTGCGCCCCTTCAGCCAGCACTGCATGTCCGTCTGCAAGCGCATTGTTGACCAGATATTCCGTGGAGACCAGCTGATAGCCGCGCAACTGCTCCACAGCGGCAAGCCATGCCTGTTCATAATCGGCAAAAGACATTCCCTCCATCCGGACATCCGAAAAGTCGAAGCCCATGCTCTCCACCCTGCGCAGATGCGCATCGCGCAACGCACGGTATTTTTTGTCAAAATCCGGCAGGAGCAGATCCCCGACACGTATTCCGTTACGGGCGGTCTTGTCCGTATAGGTCGGGCCGATGCCCTTCAGCGTGGAACCGATTTTTTTGCTGCCCATGGCAGCCTCGTTGGCATGATCCAGCAGCCGGTGGGTGGGCAGGATCAGGTTGGCCTTCAATGAGACGAAAAGTTTTGAACGGACATCCGTATATTGGGAGGCCTCCTTGATTTCCTGACACATGACATACGGGTCAATGATCACACCATTGCCGATGACATTTTTCGTATTCTCCCGGAAAATGCCGGAAGGGATGGTATGGAGTACCATTTTATGGCCCTCAAACTCCAACGTATGGCCGGCATTCGGCCCGCCCTGGAAACGCGCCACGACATCATAGTGCGGTGTGAGCACGTCCACGGCCTTACCTTTGCCTTCGTCACCCCATTGCAAACCCAATAGAACATCCACTTTCATTATTGTTATGCTTTTAGTTATCAATAAAATGTAAACATCACGGATGCCGCATAGCCGCCAAGGCCGCAAAAAACAACCGCGATGCAAAGGTACAACAAAAGAAAATACGCCATAAAAAAAACGGTGTAAAATTTTTCCCTTCATTCCGCCATGTCGTATTGCTTTTTCATCTACATTTGCAATTTGGATTTTTACTAATAGGAACATCATGATCAACCCCAATCTGGACCCACATGCAGAGCGGCTCAGCCTTTCGGAGAAGGAGATCGAGAAGGTCATCCGTCCGGGCGGCTTCAGCGATTTTGCCGGTCAGGAGCAGGTGGTGGAGAACCTGAAGATTTTCGTCCGCGCGGCCAAACAGCGGGGCGAATCGCTGGACCATGTGCTGCTGCACGGACCTCCAGGCTTGGGCAAAACCACACTCTCCCACATCATCGCCAACGAGATGGGCGTGAACCTCCGCATCACATCCGGCCCTGTCATTGACAAGCCCGGCGATTTGGCGGGACTGCTCACCAACCTGGAAACCAATGATGTATTGTTCATCGATGAGATTCACAGGCTCTCGCCCGTGGTGGAGGAATACCTCTATTCCGCCATGGAGGACTACAAGATAGACATTCTGATTGAATCGGGACCAAACGCGCGCAATGTACAGATCGGGCTGAACCACTTCACCCTTGTGGGGGCCACCACCCGCTCCGGACTGCTCACCGCCCCGTTGCGGTCACGCTTCGGGATCAATTTGCGGCTCAACTACTACGACACCGACACGCTGGAGAAAATCATCATCCGCTCCGCCGGTATCCTGCGCATTGAAATAGAACGGGCCGCAGCACACGAGATTGCCCGCCGAAGCCGCGGGACTCCACGTATCGCCAACCTGCTGCTGCGCCGCGTGCGAGACTTCGCCCAAATCAAGGGGAGCGGAAAAATCACGCTTGACATCGCCCGTTACGGACTGGCTGCGCTCAATGTGGACGCCTACGGCCTGGACGAGATGGACAACCGCATCCTCTCCACCATCATCCACAAGTTCAAGGGGGGACCGGTCGGAATCACCACCATCGCCACTGCGGTCGGCGAGGATGCAGGCACCATTGAGGAGGTATATGAGCCTTTCCTGATCCAGGAGGGATTTCTGGTGCGCACACCCCGTGGAAGGGAGGCAACCGAACTGAGTTACAAACATCTGGGCGTTTCCATTCCCTCAAAGAACGGCACCCTTAACCTTTTTGACGAATGAAAAAGCATATTCCGAACTTTATCACTCTGCTGAACCTATTTTCGGGATTCACCGCCATAGTTTTCGCTGCCAATCATAACATGGGAGGGAGTCTCATAATGATGTGCTGCGCCCTGCTGTTCGACTTCTGTGACGGGCTGGTGGCAAGGCTGCTGCATGTGAAGTCAGAACTGGGGAAACAGCTGGACTCCCTTTCCGACCTGGTCTCTTTCGGAGTGGCTCCGGCTTTCACACTGTACCAAATAGATGCCGCCCATTTTGCGAAATCTCTCGCCGACGATCAAGCTCTTGGAATACCAGAAATTTATGAACCATTACAAATACATGGAATTGTGGTTATTCCCTTCATAATCTGCGCCATCTATGTCTGTGCTGGCGCTTTGCGGTTGGGCAAGTTCAACTTGGATGACAGGCAGACCGAAAATTTCAGGGGGCTGCCCATCCCACTTGCGGCAATCACAATTATTTCAATGAAATTCTGTTATCTTCCCTTTACCGTAAATTACGCCACCTGCCTCATCGCAAGCATACTCATGCTTACAAGCATTCCGCTGTTCTCTCTAAAATTCAAAAACTTTCATTGGAAAGAAAACCTACATCGCTACATATTCCTGTTTATCAGCGCAATCCTGCTGGCAGCATTTGTCCTGACACCCGAATTCTATGCCATTCAAGCCATTCCGCTGATAACAATCTGCTACATCATTGTTTCACTGATTTTTCGTAAAAAAATTACAGCATAACCATATATGGAGATTATCGATACCGCCATCCCCGAACTGAAAGTCATACAGCCGAAGGTGTTCGGCGATGCAAGGGGCTATTTTTTTGAAAGCTACAACAAGCAGCAGTTGGCGGCTGCCGGCCTGAATGCCGATTTTGTGCAGGACAACCAGTCGCTTTCCGCCAAAAATGTGATACGCGGCCTGCATTTCCAGAAACCGCCCTTCGCACAGGGGAAGCTGGTGCGTGTCATCACCGGCAACGCCATGGATGTGGCGGTGGACATACGCAAAGGCTCACCGACCTACGGCCGTCATGTGACAACCCTGCTTTCCTCCGAACAGAACAACATGTTCTGGATTCCGGCGGGATTCGCACACGGGTTCGTTGCCTTGGAGGACAACACCATTTTCGCCTACAAGACAACCGACTACTACAACAAGGAGTCGGAAGGGGCCATCCGCTGGAACGACCCTGACATCGGGGTGGAATGGGGCATTGGAGAGCCTGTAATTTCCGAAAAGGACAAGGTCGCACCGTTTTTCAAGGAATTTGTCAGTCCTTTCATTTATGGTGAATATTAATACCATGGGGAAAAAGTTTTATTTCATCGGCCTTCTGGCGTTATGCGTCTGCCTGTGCGGTTGCCAAAAAAAAAGGGAAAAGCCACTGCCCAAAGCTCCTGCACGGGAAATCAAAAAAATCGAGGAGGCGCATCCGCTGCACATCTACAGGTACGACCAGGCACTGTTCAGCCTGCCTCAAAAGAATCTGGCCTCCGAACTGGATGCTCTGAAGAAGGACTACGGCTTTTTTATCGGAGATAATCCCGACATAAACCAACTGAAGGAATACCTGAACAATCCGCTCAACCGGAAACTTTACAAGGAGGTTCAGGAAAAATACGGTGACCTTTCCGAATTGGAAAAGCAGTTCCAGGAGGCCTTCGCCCGAATCCGGTTCCATTTTCCGGAGGCAAAACTGCCACGCGTCTACACGATCATTTCCGGATTAAGTTATGAAACACCGGTCATTTTTGTGGATTCAGTGCTGATTATTGCCCTGGACATGTACATGGGTGCAGACTATCATTATTACAAACAGCTGGGCGAAGCTATCCCACAATTCATCCGGAAAAGGCTGGCGAAGCCATACCTCCTGCCAGACTGCATGAAGGAACTGGCCTACACGGTTATCCGTAGCAACAATGCCTCCACCTGCATTTTGGACGATATGATTTTGGAAGGCAAACGCTGGATGTTTGCCGAACTTGCGCTACCGGAGACACCCGACACCCTTATTACCGGATACACCGCAGCCCAAACACAATGGATGAACCAATTCGAATACGATGTATGGTGCTTCCTGATAGAAAAGGATTATCTGTATTCAAACGACAACCTTGCAGCCCGCAAACTGGTGGGTGAAGCCCCCTTCACCGCCTTTTTCGGCAATCAGTCGCCAGGCTGCATAGGCCGCTGGACCGGCTGGCAAATCTGCCGTAGCTGGATAGCCAATAACCCCAGCCGGCCTCTCACGGAACTTTTCGGAGAAAAGCAACCGCAGCAAATTTTGAAAGATTCCCAATACCGACCAAAAAAACCATAACCTCACCACCATGTTGACCTTTATAAGTTTTCTCCAATTCGGACTGACGGACATTCTGGACATTTGTCTGGCCACGTTGCTCATCTACCTGCTGTTCAGATGGCTTAGAGGCACGACCGCCGTCAACATTTTCATAGGGATACTGCTTTTCTACATCCTTTGGAAACTCGTGGTGCTGTTCCACATGGATCTGCTTTCCGAAATATTGGGCCAGTTCCTGAATGTCGGACTGGTGGCGCTTATCGTGATATTCCAGCCGGAAATCCGGAAGTTCTTCCTGTACATCGGCAAATCGAACCCTCTAAGGAACATTGAGATCATGAAGGAGAAATCGGAAAAATACACAGAGGGGCAGATTGAACAGATTGTACGCGCATGCAAAAACATGTCCTCGTCCAAAACCGGAGCGCTGATTGTTTTCACCAGAGCAAACCCACTGGACGACATAATACAGACCGGTGAGGCCATCAACTCGGAGATTTCACGTGAACTGATTGAGACCATCTTTTTCAAGAACACGCCTCTGCATGACGGGGCATTGGTCATCCGTGACCGGAAGATGGTTGCGGCACGCTGCATACTTCCGGTTTCGCAGAAGGATAACATCCCCTCACATCTTGGACTACGCCACCGCGCCTCCATCGGAGTGACCGAAAACACCGACTGCTTGACGGTGATTGTCTCCGAACAGACGGGGCACATCTCATACTGCTCTGGCGGTGTCATCCATGAAAATGTGGGCGACAAGGGATTGCGCGAAATGCTCACCAAAAACTTCGGCGCATGATGCAGGGTGATAAAATCAGGCTGCGCGCCATGGAGCCGGAGGACATCGACGCGCTGTACGACATGGAGAACGATCTGCGGCACTGGGATGTGAGCGACACGCAGATGCCATTCTCGCGCTACACAATGGAACAATATGTGCTCAGCTGCGCCAACCAGGACATATACTCCCTCAAGCAGGTGAGGCTGATGATTTGCGAAAACGGAAGCGGAACGGTTGTCGGCTGCATCGACCTGTATGACTACCAGCCGCAGCACCAGCGGGCTGCCGTCGGCATAATGGTGTCCGAAGAGCACCAACGGCAGGGCTATGCCTCCGAGGCGTTGGGGCTGCTCTGCGGATACGCCCGCGACATACTGCACCTGCACCAGCTATACTGCCATATTTCCGCGTCAAACAGACAGAGTCTGCATCTTTTTGAAAGCCTTGGCTTCGTCCGCACGGCCGTTTTGAAGGAATGGCGGCAGAGCGTGGACGGACGATGGGAGGACACACTGCTGCTGCAACGTTTTCTACAAGAATCATGAGCGGAATAAGACGACCCGGACTTGTAATAGCCGGCATTGTGGCCGTGCTGCTTGCCGCAGGAGGCGGCATAGGATACGGCTGGCTGTTCCGCAACAACATCCAACCAGACAAACCGGCCTACCTCTATGTTCCGACCGGTAGCGGCTATGAGGAGCTTTTGACGCAACTGGATTCCATCGGACTGTTAAAGAACCGGCAGAGTTTCCGGATGGTCGCCCGGCTGCGCCACCTTCCGGGGCATCTGAAACCTGGACGCTACGCCGTCCCATCAGGGACAAGCAACTACACTCTCTCCGGCAAGCTGCGTTCAGGGCAGCAGGAGCCGGTACGGCTGCGGTTCAACAACATCCGCACCCTGCCACAGCTGGCGGGACGCATCTCCGCCCAACTGGAGGCCGACTCCGCCGGACTGGTGGAGATGCTGCAGGACGAAGAACTGCTCGCCCGCTACGGCATGACACCGGCAACCGCCATCTGTCTGTTCCTGCCCAACACCTACGAGTGCTGGTGGAACACCTCCGACTCCGCCCTGATAGAGCGCATGTATCGGGAATACTGCTCTTTCTGGAACGAAAAAAGGATGGATGAGGCGATGTCAATACCGCTCTCGCCACAGGAGGTGATGACCCTGGCCTCCATTGTGGAGGAGGAGACCAACCGGCCGGAGGAGCAGCCGCGTGTGGCCGGACTCTATATCAACCGGCTGCGCAAAGGGATGAAGCTGCAGTCCGACCCGACCGTGAAGTTCGCCCTTGGCGATTTCGGAAGGAAACGGATGCTTTACGCCGATCTGGAAGTCAACTCCCCATACAACACCTACAGGTTTGCAGGGCTGCCTCCCGGCCCCATCCGGATGCCATCGCTCCGCGCAATCGACGCAGTGCTGAACTACGAGCATCACAACTACCTGTACATGTGCGCCAAGGAGGATTTTTCCGGCACACACCGCTTCACCGCAAGCGCGGCGGAACATGCCGCCAACGCTAACCGCTACCACGCCGCACTGAACCAACGCAAAATAGCGCGATAAAATGGACAATCTGCATTGTGTTTTGCTACAGACAGACATTGCATGGCGGAATCCGCAGGCAAACCGCTCCCGCTATGCGCAGGCGTTCCGGCAGTTGCCTGAAATGTGTGACCTGCTGGTGCTGCCGGAGATGTGCATGACCGGATTCGACACCGGGAACACCGACATGGCGGAGGAGGAGAACGGCGGGAGCTATGCCTTTTTCATGGAGCAGGCGCAACAGCACGAAACCGCCATTGCCGCAGGCCTTGCCATCCGTGAAGGTGAACGGACTTACAACCGTTTTCTGTGGAGCTTCCCTGACGGGCGGCGGCAGCACTACGACAAGCGTCATCTCTTCCGCATGGGCTGCGAACCGGAGCTTTACACCGCCGGATCCGCCACACCCGTCATACGGCACAAGGGATGGAATATTCTGCCACAGACCTGCTACGACCTGCGCTTCCCCAACGGCTGCCGCAACCGCTGCCAAAACGGGACGTTCCTCTACGACCTGCTGGTGGTGGCGGCCAACTGGCCAGCAGCCCGCAAGGAGGCGATGCAGACCCTCGCCAAGGCACGCGCCATCGAAAACCAGGCATACGTGCTGCTGGTGAACCGCACCGGCACCGACGGTAACGGCATACATTACAGCGGTGGCAGCCTGATCATCGGTTTCAAAGGTGAGGTGCTTGCCGACCTGCCGGAAAACGGCGAAGGTTTCCTTTCAGCCACACTGTCACTGGAATCCCTATGCGATTTCCGTGAAAAATTTCCGGTTTGGATGGACTGGGACGATGAAATTCCGGCACAATAGCGACTTTTCCGGCAACATTTCCTGAAACGGACATACTATTTCAGACAATGCCACGTTTTAACGGAATTAAAAACACCAGACTGACATCATGATTATCGGTTCCATACTACTGCTTACCATTGCCATCATATTGGTGCTGACCATCCTGTCATTGATTGCAGCCCCATTTGTCCTGCATCTGCCGCAGTTCGGCCGGAATCCTTCCGGAGCACGGCTCGAACGGATACTCCAATCCCGGAACTATCTTAAGAACAAGTTCGTCAACCGGACGTTGGAGGGGCAGAAAGATATCACATTGAAGCAATATCTGAAGATTGCCCGTAAATTCATTTTCGGGAAAAGGAGAAGAATAACTCCGCCACAGCCGCTGGAGATGGTGAAACGTGACCTGAAGCATCTGGACAACGGGAAAAACCTGTATGTCTGGTTCGGCCACTCATCCTACCTTCTCTCGATACATGGCACCACCCTGCTGGTGGATCCCACCTTCTGCTGCGGTGCCCCATTCCCCTTAATCAACAGACCGTTCCCCACAACAAACCAGTACACTCCTGAAGAAATGCCAGACAGCATTGACTTTGTCATAATAACCCACGACCATTACGACCATATGGACTACAACAGCATCCTCCGGCTGAAGGAGCGGACAGTCAGGTTTGTATGTCCGCTTGGCGTGGGGGCGCACCTGGAACACTGGGGCGTGGCACCCGAAAAAATCATTGAAATGGATTGGGAGGAAAGTTTCTCTCCCAAACCCGGCTGGGAAATCCACTGCCTGCCGGCGCAGCATTTTTCGGGACGCGCGTTCAAGCGCAACCCAACCCTCTGGGCCTCCTTCCTGCTGCGCACACCCTACGGGAGCATTTTCGCCGGCGGTGACGGCGGATACGGTCCGCATTTCAGGGAAATCGGCCAGCGTTTTCCGGACATCAGCCTCGCCATCCTTGAAAACGGGCAGTATGACGAACACTGGTCCCACCTGCACACCATGCCACGGCAATTGGGCCAGGAGGCGCTGGACTTGGGCGCGAAGGAACTGATCACCATACATCATTCCAAATATGCACTGGCGCACCATCCCTGGGACGAGCCGCTGCGGAACGAGGAGGCAGTACGGGACGGGCTTCACATTCCGCTCATCACCGCGCAGCTTGGTGAGATAACTGAAGTTTAGAATTTGAAGGCGGCGCCCAACAGCAGGCTGCCCGGAATTTTCCGGAAGACGATGGTGGAGGTGTAAATGGCGTTCATGCTGATTTGCTCCCACTCATTTTTGTTGAGGTTGAGCAGATTGATTCCCTGCAGCCATATTTCGACATGTTTGAAGCTGTAGGTGACGGAAAATCCCAAATCCCACAGGTCACGCTCGCCGCCGTAGAGCAGGGTCTGCATCATGGAGTAATTGCAGTAGACGTAGCCCTTCCAATGGTCATGGGCGTAGCTGCATTTGGCCTTGCCGCTCCACTGCCATGACCGGTTGTCAAGGGAGACACCCTCATATTTGCTGTCCGAAAAACTGACCTTGCCGCCCAATTCCCCATTAAAGCGGCTTTTGCTGTGGCTGGCAAGTGTCAGGCCGCAGGAATATGAGTCCGATAAGAGCCTCATTGCCGTGCCGTTGACCTTCCCGTCCTGATTGGATTGGGCATAATCTCCGGACAAACGCAGCAGAACAGGGATGAAGCCAAGCTCCTGTGAGAAATTCGTCCCGAAAGAGAGGAAGGAGGACTCCCCCTTGTTGTCATAGCTGCTGATGCCCAACAACCCCTCCTGATAACTGCTCGCCATCGCCAAACTCTGGCTTGAAATATAACTGGCAAATACAGTAACGGAACTTCCGTAAAACTGGTTATTGAGATAATAGTGCATGTTCAAACTGTATTTTTCGCTGAAGGGGTCCGTGATGTGTGAGCCGCCATAGAGGTTGCTGTAGGAGGTGATGATGGTGTCGCGCAGCAGTAGGGCGAAATCGATGGGGTTTTTGCCGTTGCTGGCGGAAAGGCTGAGAAAATGGGTGGGCTTGAACATGAACTGTACATTTGCCGAGGCGGACAGGTATGGGGTGAAACCGTTTTCCATATCCTGCACATCGGTCTGCCAATAGTCGGCCACCGCCTTCATTTTTAGCGAATATTGGAAAAGACCATCCCTTTTGTTCAAGGAAAGGCCGGCGGAATAGATCTCCTCCTCCATGAAATGGTACAGCTCCTCATAATGGAAATCCTTGCGGACATGCTCCCAGGCGGCATTGGCGTTCAGCTTTATCCGGGAGGTGAGCGGACGGGCGTAGTTGACATCCGACTTGATTGAGAGCTGCTGCTTGCGGGTTCCGATATAGAGGCCGAGGCTGTCCCCGTGCAGAGTGTAGTCCACGGGGAGGATGGCCGTATCCGTCCACCATTGCTGCCGCACAGTATGGTCGGTCAGACGGAGTGATATGTGCGGTGATACCAGCCCCTTCCCCACCTTGGCGTTGGAAAGCAGCTCCTGCCCGAAGTTGAAATCATGCGTACTGTCGTTGTTGAAGACATTCAGATTTTTCACCAGCCCACGGTCGTTCTGCCGATAGTCCGAAAGCGAGCCGGTAAAGGAGCCCTGCGTCAGGGAGGAGAACTCCCACCTTTTGTCCGGCTGGTAGAAAAGGCTTACGCTGCCGTTCAACATGCCGCTACCGGTCTCCCGGGCATTGCTGTGCAGGTTGTATGCCTGCGAGCCTGTATATATCTGTCTGGAGAGATTCTCGTACTTCATCATGGAGGCGTTGCCGGTAAAACGGCTTTTGACCTTGAACTTCTCTGAAGGATAATAGGTCGCATTGACCGAGAAGAGCCCCTTGTCCGACTGGTACATGTTGGAGGCTGGGAAGGCAAGGCTCAGCAGACTGCCGCCTCCGGAAAGCCCCATATTGCCTTCGCTCAAGCTGTTGTCCAACTCCAGGAAATTCTCCAGATAATCCATTAAGGAAAAGACCGGTTTGTCCAGATTGTTTGCGGAGAGCATGGCCGAAACCGTCCAATTGTCCCGCCTGTGCAGCAGGGACCCCCTGGCCTCATACGCCCTGGTGATTCCGGCGGAGAGGCGGAGTTTGCCGCTGGTCGTGCCCTTCCGGTTGGTTTTGATGTTGAGGGCGGTCTGGTTCCGGTCCCTGAACTCCTCCACAAGGCTGGAGCCTTTGTAGTTCATCAGAATCTCGGCACTCTCCACCGCATCGGCAGGCAGATTGTTCAGCAGCACGTCGCCGCTGCCGGAGGAAAATATGTCCTTGCCGTCCAGCAGCACCTTGTCCACCTGCTTTCCTGCATAGGAGACATCGCCGTTTTCGGAGACCTCCATGTCAGGAATCTTGTTCAGCAGTTCACCGGCCGTCTCCTCTGTGCCATCCTTGAAATAGTCCGTTTTGAACTTCACCGTGTCGCCATCCACACTGACACCGTAAAATTTGCCCTTAACCTTCACCTCCGTAAGGGACTTCACATCCTCCTCCAGCACAAAGGTATAACTATGCTTCGTGGGATCAAGCTCCTGCCGCAGCTCCTTGAACCCGACGCAGCGCACAACCACCCAGTTGCCCTTGGTCACCTCCACATTCATCCTGAACTTTCCGTCATTGTCGGTGATGGCGTAGGCTTTGGGGCTTCCGCCGGTGATTTCCCCTGCATATACAAGCACCGTGGTGTACGGGACCGGCCTCTGCTGTTTGTCCGTCACCTTCCCGACAATCTGTGGGAAGGCGGCAACCGCCCACAGCAGCAGCATTGCGGCAAAAAGAATCCGTTTCATGCGCTAATTGTTATTGTTGAAATCTATCCTGATACCTCCGCTAGGAATAGCGCCATTATTCCTTTTGCTGCGCTTAATTTCCTCCATCTCCGCCCGTGTCACCTTAGTTCCCTTGTCGGGAGGGGCAAGAGCCGGAGCCTGCTCCAGTGCCTTCAGGTCATCCTGCATGACATAACTCTCTATCATGTAATCCAACTGCACAATGATGCCAGGAAGCCCGCCGTATCCGGCAGGTCCGATGGGCAGCGGTGTTTCCGGAGAGAACCATGCGACAAAAGTTCCGCTGGTGTCCCCCTTTTTGACAGCTTTCGTACAGAGCCGTCCGGCTATCATCCTGGTCTCATTCCTTATCTCCCACTCAATCGGCGCAATGGTGTCTTCAACAATAAATGTCTTTCCCAAGCATTCCTCCTGAACCACTTTGGTCCCTGTAGCCAAATCATAATAAAATTCATTCAGGCCATTTTTAACCGGCCCTTCCTCCAATTTACGGAACATGACCTTGCCGTCAGAAAAAACAAGCCTGTAGAGGGACTTGCTTTCCTCCATTTTTTTCATTAACATTTCAATTAGGGGGGATGTTTCCTTCTTCCCGTTTTTAAAACCAATGCACTGGCTAACATAGGTACACTCGAACCCATATTGTGCGCAAACGCTGGAGGCGGCGCACAACAGAAGCATGGCAAGCATCAAATTAAGTTTTCGCATATCCTCTTTTTTTTTAAGATAACGCATATAAGGTGCAATTATTGCCCGAAACGTAACATCGGATGAAAAAAAGAAAAAAACATTCCGAAAAAAGCGGCGCTTCCGCCCCTGCATTTGCAGGGATGCAACAAACCGTCCATATATATAACTGTAACATAAACCATTAAAAAAAAACAAAAAAAATACAAAAAAGTATTTTGCTGTCCCGAAATTTAGTACTTTTGCATTTTGAAATTTATATAAAAGATAATTGGATATTAAATAGATTTAAAATGGCAAATCATAAGTCACAATTAAAAAGAATTAGGGAAAACGAGAAGAGAAGATTAGTCAACCGCTACTGGGGTAAAACCATGCGGAACGCCATCAAAAAGATTCGCACCACGCACGATGTGAACGAAGCAAAGAACAACCTGCCGAAAGTGGTTTCTTTGATTGACAAGGTCGCCAAAAAGGGAATCATCCATAAGAACAAAGCCGCCAATCTGAAGTCCGGCCTGATGATCCACATTAACAAAATGGCGTAAGAAGTATTGAATTTTTTCATTGGTTTAAATTGTTTGGAACCGGGTTGCGCTCGCAGTCCGGTTCTTTTTTTGTGTCCTTTTCAGAAGAATAAAAAAAAAGGAGAATCCTACCGGATTCTCCTCTGGAGCGGAAAACGAGACTCGAAC
>DBYD01000021.1:0-23040 GCA_002309855.1 Bacteroidales bacterium UBA1195 | reverse complement strand
CACGGGATTTTAAGTCCCGCGTGTCTACCAATTCCACCACCAAGGCGAATAATCAACTCTCAAATAACATCGGTTAAAACCGAATGCAAAAGTACAACAAATACGAATACAAAACAACTTTTCCCAAAAAAAATTATCATGGCCATTATTTTTTGTATATCAGAAATTTACATCAAAATAACACATCCATTTACAGGAATGTCTGTCCGTTTGGCACCCGATATTTCGCACAAAACGGCATTTTTTTCCGCATTATTTGACAAAATGCAAAAAAACAGCAAAAACAGGAAAAAGGTATTTGAAAAAGTTGTACTTTTGCATCCCACCGAAACAAAGAGTTATGGAGGATAAAATTTACTTCAAACAATTTGATATTGAGTTTGTTAAATTGCCTTTAGGGGTAAGCGGATTCACATTGGAGGTGGACAAAAGGTTCTTTGAGAAGCACACCAACGATGAAATTTCGGATGCGGATGTGGACATCCGGCTCCAAATTGAGAAGAATGAACGCTTCATGCGCTTCGGATTTCATCTGACGGGAAACATCACGCTCACATGCGACATCTGCCTGGAGAAACTTGTTTGTCCGGTGGAGGTGACAGAGACATACACGCTTCGGAGAGCGGAAAATGATGAACCGCCATCGGAAGATGAGCATTTGATCCTCCTTTCACCTGAGGCCTACAGTTACAATGTGGAGCAGCTTGTGTATGAAATGATATACTCAGCAGTGCCGATGCGCAAGGTGCATGAGGATTTTCCCGGGCAACATTGCGACCAACAGATGCTGGATTTGTTGGAAGCGCATCAAAAAAGTAAAGACAATACAACCTGCGACCCGAGATGGGAAGCACTTAAAGATTTGAAATTATAGAGTATTAAACTAGTTTAAAAATAAAAGTTATGCCGAATCCAAAACGTAGACACTCAGCAATGAGAAGAGACAAGAGAAGAACACACGATAAGGCAATCGCTCCACAACTGACCACCTGCAGCAACTGCGGCGCCGCAGTGCAATACCACAGGGTTTGTCCGGAATGCGGATACTACCGTGGGGAACTGGCCATTGAACCTAAAGCCGCCACAGAGGCCTAAACGGTTCAGCACATCTTCTTTCACCAAAAGACGGAACCGCCCATTCGGGTTGTTCCGTCTCTTTTTGTGTTAAGGGACAAAAAAAGGAGGAACACTGTTCCTCCTTTTTGGCGGTGCGGACGAGGCTCGAACTCGCGACCCCATGCGTGACAGGCATGTATTCTAACCNNAACCAAGCTGAACTACCGCACCGTTTTGGTGTTGCAAAAGTAGCACTTTTCCAAATACGCAACCCACATTTGATGAAACTTTTTTTTATTTTTCAATAATTTGGTTTTCAATTAATTTAATATTAATACAAAAACTGATTGCCAAATATCACACCGGAATGACACCATCTTTTGGAAGAAAAATAAAAAAAAGGCTGCCATTTTGCAGCCTTTACTATTCCAAAAGAATTCTATGCCTTAACTATTCGGCACAGGATTCGGTCATCACCTTGATGTGGTCATTCAGCACCTCCACCACACCGCCTTTCAGCGTGAAGTGTCTGGTCTCGCCGGCAACCTCCATCTTGGCTTTGCCGTTACCAAGCGCGGCAATCAGCGGAGCATGTCCCTTCAGGATTTCAAACAATCCGTCCGCACCCGGCAACTGTAATAGGGAAACCTGGTCCCAACACAGTTCTGTTTCTGGAGTGATAATGTCTACCCTCATCGCTTACATTATAATTATAGGGTTACTTTTCACTTTCAGCCAGCAGTTTCTTGCCCTTTTCAATGGCCTCCTCAATAGTGCCGACCAAGTTGAAGGCAGCTTCCGGATATTCATCCACCTCACCGTCCAGAATCATNNGTTTCGGGCAGGTGGTCGAGTTCGCCGTCCAGAATCATGTTGAAGCCCTTGATGGTATCCTCAATGTTAACAAAGACACCCTTAAGACCGGTGAACTGCTCGGCAACATGGAACGGCTGGGAGAGGAAACGCTGCACACGGCGTGCGCGATGCACCGTCAGCTTGTCCTCCTCGGAGAGTTCGTCCATACCCAGAATGGCAATGATATCCTGCAATTCGTTGTAGCGCTGCAGAGTCTCCTTCACACGCTGCGCGGTCCTGTAATGCTCCTCGCCCACAACATCCGGTGAAAGAATACGCGAAGTGGAATCCAACGGATCCACGGCCGGATAGATACCAAGCGAAGAGATCTTACGGCTCAACACCGTGGTGGCATCCAAGTGGGAGAAGGTGGTTGCAGGCGCCGGGTCTGTCAAGTCATCGGCAGGAACATAGATGGCCTGCACGGAGGTGATGGAACCTCTTGTCGTGGAGGTGATACGCTCCTGCATCACACCCATTTCCGTCGCAAGGGTCGGCTGGTAACCCACCGCAGAAGGCATACGTCCCAACAATGCGGAGACCTCGGAACCGGCCTGTGTGAAACGGAAGATGTTGTCCACAAAGAAAAGGATGTCACGTCCGGTGGAATTTTCGTCACCATCACGGTAGTGCTCGGCAACAGTCAGGCCTGAAAGAGCCACACGGGCACGGGCCCCAGGAGGCTCGTTCATCTGCCCGAAGACCAGAGTGGCCTGGGATTTCTCCAGTTCGCTCTTGTCAACCAGGCTCAGATCCCAACCGCCCTTTTCCATGCTCTCCATGAATTTGTCGCCATACCTGATAACGCCAGACTCAAGCATTTCACGCAAAAGGTCGTTACCCTCACGGGTGCGCTCGCCCACACCGGCGAACACCGACATGCCGGAATACTTCTTTGCAATGTTATTGATCATCTCCATAATCAGCACGGTCTTGCCCACACCGGCACCGCCGAACAATCCGATTTTACCTCCCTTCATGTAAGGCTCAATCAGGTCAATCACCTTGATACCGGTATACAGCACCTCACTTGAGGTGGAGAGGTTCTCAAATGTGGGGGGATCGCTATGGATGCTCTTGTATCTGTCGGTCTGCACCTGATCCATGCCGTCAATGGTTTTGCCGATCACGTTCAGCAGACGGCCGTTAATGTTGGTGGCCGGCATACGGATTGTATGGCCTGTGGCCACAACCTCCATTCCACGGTGCAAGCCGTCCGTGGAGTCCATGGCTATGCAGCGCATGGTGTTCTCACCGATATCCTGCTGGCACTCGAAAACGATGACCTCGCCGTTTTCACGGGTCACCTCCAATGCGTCATAAATGCGGGGCAGCTGCTCCTGCGAGTCAAAGGTTACGTCAACAACGGCACCAATTACCTGCGCAATTTTGCCGATTACTTTTTTATTCTCTTCCATTAGCTTGTTATTTAAGCATTTAGTATTATTCTAAAAAACGGTTTTCAGATTTACAAAGTAACACATTTTTTCAATACCATCCTATGTTTTTTCCAACTTTTTTTTATTTCCACATTGGATGGAATCCTATTGCTTTTTTACGGATATTTGCATTTTGATTTTGACAATGCAAATGAACCGCCAAATACTGCACGGAACCATCATCCACGGAGACCGTATCGGCCGCACAATAGGCTTCCCGACCGCCAATCTGCAGACAACCGACCCGTTGCCAGAAAGAGGGGTCTACGTGGCCCGCATGACCTGGGATGAGGGGCAAGGATTCGGAATGCTGAATATCGGCACGCGTCCGACTGTTGGCGGCGCTACCCTGCGGGTGGAAATGCACCTGCTTGATTTCCAAGGAGACCTATACGGAAAGAGGGTTTCGGTCCGGCTGCTGCATTTTCTGCGCAGTGAGATGAAATTTGCCGGCACGGAAACGCTCAGGCGGCAGCTGATGGCTGACCGTCGGCAGACAGAGGACTATCTCCACGAACATATTTGGAACGACAAAACTGAAGACAATGAATAGGCACCTTCTGATAACAATTATCATCCTATGCACCGTAAGCGTACAGGCACAACTCTTTAAGGGAGGAGTGGAATTGGGGCTGCTCGCCTCCCAAGTGGACGGCGACAACATGACAGGCTACCACAAGCCCGGATTGCACGCCGGTGCATTCACCTATGTGCCGTTACGGGAGGACAACCTGCAGCTGCAAACCGGAATTTATTACATGCAGAAAGGCTGCAAAGCCACCAATACAAGATCGACGGGCGAACTGAACACATACCATATGACCCTGCACCAGATCGGAATGCCCTTTATGATCCGGTTTAACTGCCAGAAACCATACCGGTTTGAAGCCGGGTGCATAATGGACATCATGCCGATTATCCGTATCCGGATGAATGGGGACCTGTATGAATTCAGGCCGGGAGATAAAGATTATGAAGACTTTAATTTGTTTGAACTGGCCGGTTTCTGCGGAGTGCAATGGCAACGGGACGAACATTGGGGGGCACACCTGCAGTTCATGTATTCCCTCACCCCTATCGGAAAAAGCCATTACATAAGCAGCGGATTGAGGAACAACAGCCTTCTTTTAAAAGTATCCTATACATTCTAACATAAAGACCATGAGCAAGATTTTGATTATCGGAGGAGTGGCAGGCGGGGCAAGCCTTGCCGCACGCCTGCGCCGTTTGGACGAACAGGCGGAAATCATACTGATAGAGAAAGGGCCATACATCTCCTACGCCAATTGCGGACTGCCATATTATATCGGAGATGCGATCCCGCAACGGGAAAAGCTGTTTGTGCAGAGTGTAAGCGGTTTCTCACAGCGTTTCAAGATTGACATTCGCACACTTTCGGAGGCCGTTCAAATCATCCCGGAACGTAAGACCGTCTGCATCAGGAAGGCGGAAACCGGCGAAACCTATGAGGAAAACTACGACAAACTGCTGCTCTCCCCCGGAGCGAATCCGATAGTGCCCGATTTGCCGGGCATCCGGAGCGAAGGCATATTCACGCTGCGCGATGTCACCGATACTGACCGCATAAAACAGCACATGCGGCAGCATAACGTGGAGGATGCGGTTGTGGTCGGCGGCGGATTCATCGGACTGGAGATGGCTGAAAATCTCACCATGGCCGGACTGGAGGTCCATCTGGTGGAGAAGGCTCCGCAGGTGATGCCGCCACTTGACCCCGAAATGGCCAACTTCATACACCAGAAGATGTACGACAACGGCATCAGCCTGCATCTGTGCTGCGGAGTCACCGCCTTCGAGCCGGACGGCCCAGCCATCAGGGTGCATCTGGACAACGGCACGGAGATCAAGACCTCCATGGTGTTGCTATGCATGGGTGTGCGCCCCAACACCGCACTGGCCGAAGCGGCCGGACTGCGCCTCGGCTCCTTGGGCGGAATTGCCGTAAACAGCCACATGCAGACCTCCGACCCCGACATCTATGCGGTCGGCGATGCGGTGGAGATTCCGCACATGCTGCTGCAACATCCTGTGCTTCTGCCATTGGCAGGACCGGCGAACAAGGAGGCGCGGATCGCAGCCGACAACATCGCCTTCGGCAACCACCGCCAATACAGGGGGTGCATCGGCACAGCCATCGCCAAAATTTTCGACCTGCACGCAGCAACAGTCGGTCTGAACGAAAAACAGCTGGCAAAAGAGGGTATTCCATACATCGCATCCCACACCCACTCGGCCTCCCACGCCAGCTACTATCCGGCATCCAAAATGGTGGACACCAAACTGCTGTTCCATCCCGAAACCGGGCAGATTTTTGGAGCACAGATCATCGGCATGCAGGGGGTTGACAAGCGGGTTGAGATGATTGCACAAATCATAAGGCACAAAGGAACTGTGGAGGATCTGTGCGAAACCGAACAGGCTTACGCTCCTCCCTTCGCCTCGGCGAAAGATCCCGTCAACATGGCCGGATTCGTCGCCGAGAACATCCTGCACGACCGCTACCGCATCATCCAGTGGAACGAATGGCAGAAACACGACAAGAGCGGCACACTGCTGCTTGATGTGCGCACGCCTGAAGAGTTCCGCATGGGGCATCTGCCGGAAGCTGTGAATCTGGAAGTGGATCATCTGCGGGAGAACCTCGGCCAACTTCCCAAGGACAAGGAGATAGTGATTTACTGTGCCATAGGCCTGCGCGCATATATCGCATACCGTATCCTGTCGCAGCACGGCTTCACAAACATACGCAGCATTTCAGGCGGGTACAGGACCTACCAGATGGCCGTAAAGAAATTCTGAATCTGTCAGCGGCGCTTTTTAACCGAGAAACCGAAAGAGCCGAGCTTTTCACCCAGGGCATAATACTTTCCATGGGAATAGGCGATCGGACGGGCATGGTTCAGCTGGAACTCCCCGGTGGTATGGTCCATGAGCCGTTCGTCCGCATCAACCGCAACCACCCGTGCAATGAACATGTCATGCGAACCCAGCTCCTTCACCTCAGTCACCCTGCATTCGATGTTCAGCGGCGATTCGGCGATGAGCGGTGCCTGCAACAGCTGCGCCTTTTCGGGGGTAAGATGCATCTCTTTGAACTTGTTGACATCGCGGCCTGATTTCACACCGCACCAGTCTGTTGCCCGGACCAACGGTTCCGTGGTGAGATTCAGGACAAACTCCCCTGAATCGCGGATAATCCGGTGCGAAAAGCGCTCCTTCCGGATCGAGACATAGCACATGGGCGGATCACTGCACAACGTGCCTGTCCAGGCCACAGTGAGGATGTTTGGTTGCTCCATGGTACCACAGCTGACCATCAGTGCAGGCAGCGGATAAACCAATGTGCCGGGTTTGAAAGCCACTTTTGTCATAACAGCTCTTTTGGATATGCAATGAAATATTTACTGACACTTTCTGACAACATTCTATGGTTCAGATGGTCTGACAATTCCTCCAGCGGACGCACGCGCCCGTCCTTCTCCAGAATGAAAATTGACTCAACCTGCTTGTTGTAGGCGCGGTTTTCCATCTTTCCGGAGGAGAGCATGTAGTCGGACTCCTCTTCGGAAAAAAGAAGCTGCTGCCGGATTGCAGACCTTTTGCGGTCGACGAGCTCCTTGGGAAAAGGGGTTTCTGAAAGTTCAATCCGGAACAGGTTGCGGTCACACAATCGTCCCGACAAATCGGAAAGCACCCTGTCCTGACTGTTCCGCCACTGTTTAATTGCATACCAGATGTCACGGTCGTCCAAATCGGCATATCCGGCAAGTAACGCAGGGTCACGCCTGAAATCATCCATGGTGTAGTCCCGTTCAAAAAACAGCTGCATGGAACGCGGCAGGAAAAATCCGGGGCTGCGCTTCCACAAGGTTTTGGCCCGCTGTAGACAAAGCACCAGCATCACCTCCGCCACATGCACTGTCTTGTGCAGATAGACCTGCCAGTACATAAGCCGACGGGAAATGATAAACTTCTCAATGGAATACAATGCCTTGACATCCGCCACCAACTGGTTGTCCGCCACATTCAG
This sequence comes from Bacteroidales bacterium UBA1195, assembly GCA_002309855.1. Classification (GTDB taxonomy): domain Bacteria; phylum Bacteroidota; class Bacteroidia; order Bacteroidales; family WCHB1-69; genus UBA1195. The sequence goes on along the minus strand of DBYD01000021.1, from coordinate 15,639 downwards.
CATCTTGATGATGCGCTCCGTGCCGATCACACCCTCCGCCACTCCGGAGAAGAAACTGTCACGGGTCAGGTAGTCCAGCCGGTCAACATCCAATTGTCCGGAGACCAACTGGTGCAGAAAACGTTTGGGATAATTGTCCGTAAAGATGCGGATGGCAAGATCGAGCTTCCCCTCATACTGTCTGTTCATCTGCTCCATGAAAAGCGTGGTGAACTCCTCATGCGTCATGGATGGGATGAAGGTCTTCTCCAGCAGGTGCGAAAAGGGACCGTGACCTATATCGTGGAGCAGAATGGCCACCTGTGCCGCCTCATCCTCCGCATCAGTAATTTCCACCCCTTTGTATTTCAAGTTATCCAAAGCCTGACGCATCAGATGGAGCGCACCTAACGAATGCTGGAAACGGGTATGGAGCGCACCTGGGTAGACCATACTGGAAAGACCCAACTGCTGGATATTGCGAAGCCTCTGGAAATAAGGATGCTGTATCAGGTCAAAGACCAGATCGTTTGCTATTGTGATGAATCCGTATACCGGATCGTTGATAATTTTCCGTTTGTTCATCGCCGTTCCCCTCCCATTTTCCGGACATCCGACAAGCTCAAACATACGAAGGTGTTCCTACCTTCCGGAGAAACAGAAGGGAGCGAACATTGGAACAGATCGTGCAGAATTGCCTCCATCTCGGTTTGGGACAACGCAGTGCCGGTACGCACCGCCATAGTGCGTGCAAGGGAACGTGCCAGATTTTCCCTTCGCCCCAACCGCAGGGAGATAAGATTGCACTTGAAGGATTCCAACAACTGTTCCAACAGCTTCTGTACAGGCTGTTCTGTCATATCGGACGGAACGCCGTGTACAATCATGGCATTGCGTCCGAAGGGCTCCATATCAAAACCGATTTTCCTGAAATCGGCCAGCATGTCACGAAGCGTTTCGGCATCCTGTGGGGAAAAGGTGACCGATTCCGGAAAAAGAAGCTGCTGCATAGGAGCAGGCTCCTTTTTCTCCAACTGACCCATAACACGCTCGTACAGGATTCTTTCTGAAGCCGCCTGCTGATCGATGAGAAGAAGATTGTTTTCATGGCAGGTCACGATGTGGCTGCAGCACCATTGGAACATCGGCACCTCGCCCTTACCCTGAGACGATTCCCCTTCAGGCAGGGCCATCTCCATTTGAGCCGGAGTATCCGATACGGATTCCGTTTCAGAATGCGCATCCCGCAACGATGCATATATCTGCTGCAATGGTTCGGACACCCCTGAAGGCGTATGGCCGGCAGGAATCCCATATCCCTTTTTGGCCCCGTCCCGCTTTTGGGAATGGAAAGGATTGTAATCAGGATTATAGGAGATTACAGGAGGTTTCGGCACCCCTCCGGTAGGAACCGTGCTGAAATCAAACGGTGAAGGTTCGTCAAATTCGATATGCGAGGAGATGTTGAAACTGCCTATCGCATGGCGTACTGCCGCCCGCAAAAAGGAATAGATAACCTTTTCCTCGCTGAACTTGACCTCAATTTTGGTCGGATGGATGTTGACATCTATTTTGGAAGGATCCACGTCAAAATAGATGAAATAGATCGGATGATGGTCCGCAGGCAACAGCTCCTCCAAGGCCGAAGTGATGGCATGATGAAAATAGGGATGTCTGAAATAACGTTGGTTCACAAAGAGATACTGTTCACCTTTGGTTTTCCGCGCAGCAGCGGGCGTACCGATAAAGCCCTCTATCCGCGCCACCTGGCTATCCTGCCGGACAGGCAGGAGCTTCTCCTTGTAACTGTTTCCAAAAACATTTACAATCCTCTGCTTTAACACAGCCTTAGGCAGATTATAAACTTGTTTGTCGTTGTGGTACAATGTGAAAGCCACCTCGGGCGCAACTAACACCACCCGCATGAACTCATCCAAAATATGGTTGAACTCCACCGAATCCGATTTCAGGAACTGCCTTCTGGCCGGCACGTTGAAAAAGAGGTTCCGCACCAGAAAAGTGGTTCCCTTCTCACAGGAGCAGGGAGCGTTTTCCCGACAAACCGCCCCTTCAAACAACAGCCTTGTGCCCAAAGCCTCACCTTCAGGACGTGTCTTCAACTCCACATGGGCGATGGAGGCGATGGAGGCCAGGGCCTCCCCACGGAATCCCTTTGTCTGCAGAGAAAAGAGATCTTCCGCGGAGCTGATTTTTGAAGTGGCATGGCGTTCAAAGCAGAGCAGCGCATCCTCCGGGCCCATTCCGCAACCGTCATCGGTAACCTGAATCAGCGTCCTGCCGGCATCCTTCACAATCACATCAACACGCGTGGCACCGGCATCAATGGCATTTTCCATAAGCTCCTTCACCACGGAAGCGGGACGCTGTATGACCTCGCCCGCCGCAATCTGGTTGGCAACCGCCTCAGACAACAAATGAATCCGGTTCATGGCAATCTGGACATGACCAACAAAAGCAGAAACAGGATTAAGGCAAATATCCACAATCGGTTCAATGGAACCCGCTGGTGCTTTTTCTGCTGTTCCAAACCCTGATGGATACGGTTCCGCATCTCCTGCGCCTTGCGCTCCTCCTCGCTTAATCCTTCAGTATCTCCATCCTGCGTAGCCGGACGGTAATAGCGGGGCTGATAGTTGAACTTGCGATGCTCCCTTTCGGGTATTTTAACAAATAACATATTACGACTATTTTACATTTGGGTTACCAGACAGACCGCATAGGCCGACACGCCCTCGCCACGACCGATAAAGCCGATGTTTTCGGAGGTTTTGGCCTTTATGCTCACATCGGACGGGGAAATGCCCATAACCTCTGCCAGCCTTTGCTGCATGGCCGGGATGTGCGGATTGATCTTGGGTTTCTGAATTACAATTGTGGTGTCCGCATTGGCTATATCCCAACCCTTTTCCCGCACCATCCGGCAGCATTCGCGCAACAGGATTGTGCTGTCGGCACCGGCGTATTTCGGGTCGGTATCCGGAAAATGGTATCCGATGTCACGCAGGTTGAGTGCGCCGAGCAGGGCATCACAGATGGCGTGTATAAGAACATCAGCATCGGAATGTCCTACACATCCCGATGCTGATGCTATATGTACTCCACCTAAAATCAAAGGCCTGTCTTCCGCCAGACGATGGGTGTCAAAACCGAAGCCGACCCTGATTTTCATTCCATTCCCTACTAACGTTGGATGGAAGCCTTCGCGTCAGGAGCATTGATGTCGAAGGAGAGGCTCAAACGAACGGTGTTCTTCAAAGGATGGGTTCCGGACAAGCCGTCCACCGGAAGCACCGCAATGTAAGAGGCGTCAAAGTAGACAATGCTGTATTTCAGACCGGCACCAAAAGTGAAGTATTTGCGCGCACCTTTGGTCTTGGCCTCATTGAAATAACCGCAACGGACGGAGAACAGGTCGTTATAGGTATATTCCACACCAACATTGAGGATATACTCCTTAAGTTCCTCACTGATGCCACCGGGAGCGTCAAACCAGGAACGGTACAAGGCATCGATGACAGAAACATCACGAGGATCCTTGGCCGTAATCATGGTTTCAGCCTGATCAACCACCTTGGTGGCCTTGCCGTTCACCGTATCGGTCTTGTAAATGACAGTGCTCGGCACCAACAGTTTGTTGACATCAAACTCGAAAGTCAGTTTGTTGAACTTGTCCACATACATGGTGTAGGCCACACCCAGCCGGAAATTAGCGGGGAGGAAATCCTTTTCCATATCGGTGGAATAGGAAATCTTGTTACCGATGTTGGAAATGGTCAAACCTGCACCAATCAAACTCTTGTACAAGTTGTTTGTCTTCAGTTCGGTCTGATAGAACAACGCCACGTCCGCAGCTCCGGCCAAACCAGGTTTCAAATCGGTGGTGTTGGTGGAGACATTGCTGACCGTGGTCAGGTTGGAATAGATGAACCGACCCGTCACAGCCATGGAGAAGTTGTCGGTCAACTTCCGTGAATAGGCGGCATCCAACGCGAACTCGTGTGGCTTGACATCCTCAATAATGGGATTGCCATCGTAGTCGGTAATATCCATCTCACCCAACGAGAAATAGGTCAGGGAGAGGGAAATGGCATCCAGCGAGGAGAGTTTCAGATGGCCGCTCAAATAGGCCATATAAATGTCCTGCAAACCCAATCCCAAACCGGCCAACCAAGGGCTGTAAGTTGCGGAAACACCCAATTTGCTTTTGGAAAAGGCATATTTGGCTGCATTCCAATGTTGTGCGTTCATGTCATCCGGAAGGGCGGCACCCACTTCACCCATACCACCGGTACGGGCATCCGGACCCACTTGCAAGAATGAAACGGCGGTTGTCAATGGACGTATCACATCCCCGTTGTAGGATTGTCCATTACTTTTATAACCGGACTGGGCCGTTACCGATGTCATGCAAAACGGGACAACCAATAACAAGAGAAGCCCTGCCGAACGCCTTAATTGCTGTAACATTTGTGTCTGTACCATAATTATTATAATTGAATTATACTCGTTTCCTTTACTAATATTATATCCAAATTTTTGAAGATGAACCTTTTACGGCAAACAACACCGATAGGGGGACACTCCACTGATTTGAACTTGCAAAAGTATATAATTTATGCTTATGAAATATGTAATTTGACATTTTTTTTTCAATTTAAAGAATTACCAGCTTTCCAACCTGTTCCTGAGACTTTCCATCGTCCGTTCGCACAATGATTTTATAGAGGTAGGTGCCTTTGGCTGTCCGGCCTCCGAAATCATCCCGACCGTCCCATTCAATGGGACCGCAGCGGAACGATTCGGCAAATTCCGTATGCAACAGGGTACGGACCAGCTTTCCGGAAACCGTGAACACCTGGATACGCACCTCCAAAGCCTTGTTGACCTGGTTATGTTCAAAATAAAAAGAGGTGTGCGTGGTGAAAGGATTGGGATAGTTCAACAAATGGTCAAGCACCAGATTCTCCTGGTTCGCCACATTGAACCGGATGGTGGCTTCACTGCGGTTGTTCAGCACATCCCATGCCCGCAATGCCAGCGTGTGCTCCCCCTCCGACAAATCGGAAAGCAGATAGCGGATGGTGCCTGCCAGGCTGCTGTTTTCCGCACACTCGTAATAATCATTCAGTATAATCCGGTTTCCCTCATCACCATCCATCACAGCCACAATATCGTGACCAATGCCGATGCCAGCCGTATTTACCCCGTTGTCATCGCTGATTTCAGCCAACAGGGTCGGACGGTTGCCTACCGTCCCACCGCTGACAAACGATTCGTCATTCAGGTACAGACGGATTTCAGGACCGCTGTTATCCGAAATCAGCGTATCACACACTCCTCCTATCAGGACAGAATCAAAACCATTGGCATCCGAACGGACACCCTGGGCATAATAGCTGATTTTACCAAAGCCAAATTCATAATTGATGTCCTTCGGCAGCAGGAACCCGAACCGGAAAAAGCCGTTCACCACCGAAACCTTCCCTTTGTACAAGATGTTTTTCTGCAACGCGAACTCCCGCTCCACGCTGTTGCTATTGTTCAGAAGTGTTTTGACGGTGGCGGACTTGTCGTAGATGGTCGGGTAGAGATACCCGTTGAATTGCGGGTCAACCAGCCCGTCACTTCCACAGACATGACCGCTGACGGTCACATAAGACAATGCCTGCAGAGTATCCCGTAACACTTCGGAAAAACCGTTCACGCTATCCGTCCGCACTTTCCGCTTCGGGAACGCCAACGTCATGGAAGGGTCTCCGAAAAAGATATACATCTGCACCATCCCGCAACTGTTTTTCGCATTCGCGAACACCTCCCCCATGGTCAGATGGTTACCGAGGCTATCCTCCCACAATGCGTTACGGAACAAATAGAGACCGAAAGACTCATTGGTGCCCCCATAAGAGCTTCGGGAGGCCGAAATCACACCGATGGCTCCACCGTCCCCCTTGAAGAACATCTCCTCAGAAGGCGAAAAGGAACTTAGCCTGTCATACGCGCCAAACGAACATGAACCCGCATAGAAAAATGGAAGATTGTACCGGTTGCTCCAACCATTGATGTCCGAACGTTTCAGAAAACGCTCATGAGCCCAGCCATTATCTCCCCCATGCCCCATGTAGGTAAGCCACAAACAGCCTTTGTTCACCCGCTGGTTCAAGGCCTCCGTAGCTTCCGGAAAGCGCTGGCCCTGTGAAGTGGAGACCTTCTTATAGGCATCCAAATAGATCTTTTCCACGTTATAGACCGGGAAATTTCCGGTGACATACCGTGCAATGTTGTCCGCGTTGAGCAAATGCCCCATTTCATCCGCATCATCATCCGCACAGAAGGACAGAATGTTACGCCAATCCGCCAGATTAGGGACCGCATTGGCGGAAGTTCCCCCCAACAGTTCCATGTCGGCATACTGCTTCAGCTTCCGCACCGCAATGGCCGCCTGTGCGGACGTGCTGGCCGGAATACGTCCGACGCCGGCATCCATGGACCCGCTATTGTTGTTCCCTTCATTGTCATCCAGCTTCACAAAGAAATCGTCCGTGGAGAGGCATCCATCTTCATCAAACACGGAAGATTCCTGGTAATTTGGAATATAGCAGGAACCGACACCCAACCTGTTGCGGAAATCATAAGACACCTTTCCGAACAGCAGCAAGTTTTTGGGCGGATCGGAAGGATGGCGGTCATAGAGCATACGCATGAAGTTCCGGATGGCGGAAATGTCCTGAGCACCGCTTCCGAACTCGTTATAAATCTGGCTTGTAGTCACTACCGCCACCCGCATTCCGTCATTGCTGCGGCGGAAAGCGGCCAGTTGCTCCGCTTCAGAAAGGAAAGCCGGATGGGTCACCACCACCAGATCAGATGCCCCCATGGCATGCAGATCCTGCTGCGGAACCGCACCCACCGGAATGACATTGTAAAGATCCGAACCGTAAAACGAGACGAACTCATGCAACCGGTCAGAAGGAAGCCTGAACGAAACCGTGCCATCCCCGTTGTCGGTCGTCTGCACCTCCTTGCATTGGAAAGGATCGGTCACATCCCACACCTGGGGGGAATGCCCCAGAGTCTCCAACCGATATTCCGTAACATTCCCCGTTCCGACAGAAGCAGGACAACGGAAGCCAAACTGGGAGGCAGACTGCCGGAGTTTGCAGTCGGCCAACACCTCCATATAGTCCAGCCAACCTTTCGAGGTGTTGGAGGGTTTGCTGTATTCCAATGTCATGGAAAAGGAGGATGAGGAGGGGGTAAAAGCATACAGTACCGTCTTCACCTGCCCGCTACTGGCGGGAAAATTGAAGGTCTCCATTCGTCCGCCATCGGCCTTATATGAAAAATAGGAGGCATACGAAGGGGAGGAAACGGCCAGACAAAGGCGCACCGTCACCTGAGAGCCTGCCGCCAACGCCGGCAGTGAGAAACTGTAATTCCGGCTGGTTGTTGCGTCAAAGGCATCCTTAAACCATAACCGGCCTATGCCTGTAGGGCTTATCAGATCCTCCTCCAGCAAATCATGGTAGCGGTAGGAATCCTCCGTGTGGGTCGGCGCAGTGCTTACAGAAGGGATGGTAGTAACCGTCCTGGTCGGTGCCTGGCGGATTTTGACAAAATAGTAGGCATAATCCGAATAAATATTAAATGTATGGGAAAAAAGGGTGGCGGACTCTCCCTTCCACTCCACAATGCCACGTGCATAGAAGAGCAGGTAATCCTCCGGATCGAACAAGCCGTCCCCGTCCGCATCCACCACTTTGGCGGCCACCTCCTGCAAATCGTCAGGCACCGGTTCCTGCGTGGCCTCGGGCAACTGGTACCCGCCGTTACCGTAAATGGATATGCTCCGGATGTTTAGAGCCTGCATGGGAACCCCCATTGCCTCCAGCTGTTGGTAAGTCAGCTTGTAGATGCCTGTTTTCTGCAACGCCACCTTGTAGACTTCGCCAGATGACAGTACGGAATGGGCCGCATATTGCTTCTGCGCGAACTGCCGTATGGCCGGCAATACAACAGGCTCACCCTCCAATCTGAACGAAACCAATTTCTCATAACGGCCCTCATGCCGGCGGAAAGGCACCACAGACACCTCCGCCAATGTTTTTTTTCGGGTCACCACCTCCTGCACCCGACAGTTGCCGTCAAGGGTGTCTATATAGGAAAGCGGCAACACAGTCCGCTCATCCTCTGTCAGAGGCTGCCAATGCAAGCCGGCAAGCCGAACACGGACACTTTCATCCGCACCGCGCGGAGTCTGCATGTGCCATACCGGCAGCAACCGGCCACCGCACGACTCCAAAAAAGCGCCGTCAAACCAAAGATACGAACGCACAGCACCGGACGACAGCTCCTCGGTGCAGATTCGCCAAGCCGTCAGATCCACCTCTTTTGTCCATTGCTGGCCGGAAACTGTCATGCAGATCCAGAGGAAAAATCCGCACCATCCTATCCGATGTTTTGATATTCTGTCCATAACCATTGTTTTTAGCGAACCCTCAACCGCTGTCCGTCACGAATAAAATCGGAACGCAATCCGTTCAACCGCTTGATGGCAGCCACAGTAGTGCGGTTTCTGCGGGCAATCTGGGACAAGGTGTCACCCGGACGGACCTTGTAATAGACAGCCCCTGACGAAGCGGTGGCGGACCTGCCGTAAGGTTTCAGATAGTTAAACGTCTCACGGGTGATTTTTAGTGTGTCACTCCGCAAACGGTTTGAATCAAAATCAATCATGTGACGGGGATTGAAGGGAACACCCTTGTAACGCACCTCAAAATGCAGGTGTGGTCCGGTGGAGCGGCCGGTGCTGCCCACCAGCGCGAGCAGATCTCCAGCCCTAACCTCCTGGTTCTGGGTGACCAAAAGTTTCGAGCAATGCGCATAAAAAGTCTCCAATCCGTTCAGGTGCCTGACCACGACAACGTTGCCGTAAGTCCTGCTGCGTTTGGCAATCCGCACATAACCGTCAAAAATGCAATGAATGCTGTCTCCCGTCCGGTTTTTGGTGTCCACACCGTAATGGTACCGGTAGCGACGCCAGCCGAATTCGGACGTAACCTCCGTAAAAGGAGGCATCCTGTAATTCGAATCCACCAGAGGCAGGTAAATTGTATCCTCCAGATGGCTGAAATCAGCCTTAGGGATATGTATGGAAACCGAATCCCAGTTCTCAAACACCATGGAGAGCATCTCCGGGGAAATTCCGGTGGTGTCGTTGTCATCGTACCAGGCATTTTCCAAATCAAGCGTATCCTCTCCGGAATCGTTTCCCGTCACATCGCCCGCCTCATCCAGAAAAAAACGGGAGGCCATATCCTGGAAATAATAGGGATAGAGAGCATAGATGAAATCGCTGTCATGGCAGCTCTCCACCATGGTCGGTTCAAATGGAATCCGATTTGCCATCCGCACCGCCTCCGCATCAATGGAATCCCGTATATTGGCGGCTATCTGCGCCAGACATGCATCCCTGTAAACAAACGCATAGGCATACATCGCCCCATTTGCGCAATGCCCCAGCACTTCATTGAAACTGCGGCACGCATCGCGGTTCCGGTCAAGCCCGCGCAGCAACTGCCCCCTGATAAAGGCGATCCGGCAACGCATGGTGTCCGAAAGGGCGGCAAAAGCCTCCAAGGTGTCCAGCACAGCAAGCTTTTCGATCGGATTATTGAGAATATGTAACAGATAATCTGCACGATATAAAGCAAACAGACACTCATCTGCCGTCCCTTTGACAGTTTGGGACACTTTGTATGAATGACGTTCCAGCAGTTGTTCCGCCTCATCCCAGCGCGCATCGGCGACGGCGGTGCGCAGCAGCAGCAGTTCCGCATTGGCGGCCATGGCGGAATCCGTATGACGCTGCCGCAACAAATGGAGATATTTGCGAACATTGTCGTAATCGCACTGGTAAAAATAGCTTTCCGCCAGCATCAGACATGCCCTGTCGGCACATGATGAGGTGCTTCCCTCCCACACTGACAGTTCCGTCTGAACTTCGGCCAGGAGAGACGATACCCGGACAGAGGTGTCGCTGAAGGCGTAATTGAACAAGGGCAGAATGGTGTCAAAGCGCTCCGGCACCGTCCGCTGCAGCTGCACGGAGACCTGCTGCAGCTTTTTGGCGTTACGCTTCAGCATTTTCTCGCATGGGTTTCCCCAAGGGACACCGCCTGAAACAGGCTCCGCCGCAAACAGCAGCCCCACGGACAAACACACTGTATATAATATTTTCCTTAGCATCTTTAAAATAGAAAAGGCATTGACGGGAATCAAGCCTTTTCCAAAAAAATGAAAAAAATGAAAAAAATCAATCAAAAATATTTTCGACAACTCAAATATTCTCAAATATTCCTGGTGGCGAGGACGAGAGTTGAACTCGTGACCTCCGGGTTATGAATCCGACGCTCTAACCAACTGAGCTACCTCGCCGGTAAAAAGTTTTGCAAAAGTAGCACTTTTTAGAACATCTTTTTCCATTTACCCGGATTTTTTTTTAATAGTAGCTGCTGCCGTCAAAACAATGGGTGCAGATTTGTGACTTCGGCAGGCCGATGGCCTTGACCAGCGTTTCCAGCGGATTATACTTTAACGTTGTTATTTTCAACTCATTCCGGATAATCCCAACCATCTTGTTGTACTGCGGGGAACCCGTTGTTGCATAGGCCTGCAGATTCTTGTTCTCATCCCCCTCCAGACGCTCGATCACACGGCGGGTGATAAGTTCCTTGGAGGATTTGGAGGCGGAAAAGTTGATGTAGGTGCACGGAAATATCAGTGGAGGGCAGGCGATACGCATGTGCACCTCCTTGGCGCCGTAACCGTAAAGCACGCTCACATTGTCCCGCAACTGTGTCCCACGGACGATGGAATCGTCACAGAAGACCACCCGGCTGCCCTTAATCAGGGAGCGGTTGGCAATAAGTTTCATTTTTGCAACCAAATCGCGCCGTTTCTGGTCGGAAGGCATGAAACTGCGCGGCCATGTCGGCGTATATTTGGCAATGACCCCGCGGTAAGGCACCCCCTTGCCGACGGCATAGCCCATAGCCATACCGATGCCGGAATCCGGAATCGGACTCACCATATCGGCCTCCACATCATCCTTCCTGCCCATCTCACAGCCGCAGGAATAACGCACCTCCTCAACATTGCGCCCCTCATAGCTGCACACAGGATATCCATAATAGACCCAAAGGAAGGAGCATATCTGCATCTTGTCATTCGGCTTCCGCAGCTGTTCGCAGCCGTCAGCGGTAACCTGAACAATTTCGCCCGGCCCCAAATCACGGACAATCTCAAACCCAAGATTGGGAAAACTGCAGCTTTCCGATGCCAGCGCATAACCATCCTCCTTTTGCGCCAGGATGATGGGCGTGCGGCCAAGTTTGTCACGGGCGGCGATAAGGCCGTTTTCCGTCAGGATCAGCATGGAGCAGGAACCCTTCACCTTCCTGTACACATTTTCAATGCCTTCAACAAAAGTCTTCCCTTCGTTTATCAGCAAGGCGACAAGTTCCGTCTGGTTGAAGACGCCGGAATTCTGCTCGCTGAAATGGTTGCCCTTGTTCAGGAAATCCTGCACCAGCTCCTCCATGTTGACAATCTTGGCAACCGTCACGATGGCGAACCGTCCCAAATGGCAGTTCATGGTAATCGGCTGCGGGTCGGTGTCGCTGACGACACCTATGCCGCTGCTGCCTGAAAAACCGGGAAGTTCCGGCTCAAACTTTGTACGGAAATATGAGTTTTCAATATTGTGGATGGCACGGTGGAAATGGTTGTCCGCATTAAGCGTGATCATACCGCCGCGCCGTGTCCCCATGTGGAAATGGTAGTCAATGCCATAAAACAGGTCACCTACACAATCCCGATGCTGTATCGTTCCAAAAAAACCACCCATTGTTTCTTATGCGATTATGTTGTTTATATTATATTAAATGTAATCGAATATACTGTTGAAATTCAAATTCACCTCACATCCATTTTTTCCGGTTGAAAAAGAAAATCAGGAATGCAGCTATCACCACACAGAAGAGCACAATCACCACAAAGGCGGAGGGCGCATCCCCCCATGGCAGCCTGACATTCATGCCGTACAAACCAGTGATGAAGGTCAGCGGAAGCACAATCGTGGAGATGATGGTCAGCACGCGCATGATTTCGTTGGTGCGGTGCGACTGTACTGAGTCAAATGTTGTGGCCAGCGATGAGATCAGTTCCTCAAAATCCTCAATCATGTCCCACATCTTCTGGTAGAGGTCCAGCAGGTTGCCCCAGTAGTCCTCCATATCCTCCCGCTGCTCGAATCCCTTGATGTCGCCGGATTCGAATTTGTGGAACACGCGCAACTGCGGTTTGAATGTGGTGTTCAGCTGGATGATGTTCTTCCGCAGGACAGAGATTTTTTCAATGGTCTTCTCCGCCTTCTCCTCGAAAAGATCACGGTTCAGCTCATCAATCTCCTGCCCAACCTGGTTCACCAGCAGGAACGATTCGTTCATCAGCCGGTTCAGTATGGAATAGAGCATGGCATCGGATGAGGTGGAGACCAAATCGTCCAACGCACTCGGGTTACGCTTATAATAGTTGAACAAATCCTCAACCACCCAGTGTGACTGCCCGATGGTTATCAGGTAGTCGCAGCCCCAGAAAATTTTCACCTCCTTGGCTTTCACATAACGCTTCTGGTTGTCGAAATGCGGGAAATGCAGAATCAGGAAGTAGTAGTCATCATAGACATCTATCTTAGGTCGTTGTGTGTAACTCCGGCAGTCTTCTATGTCAAGGGGATGAAAGTGGTAAGTTTCCTGTAGCTTATCCAGGTTTTCATCCGTAGGGTTTTGGATATGAATCCATTGCAATTTCCCTATTTTAATCACATCCGTCATAGGCACTCCTTTCGTTTACATCTGATCCAGCCGGAACACATTGTCTGACCGCCAGATAGAGGGTTCTGATTTCTACATCTTATATTTGGTTTTAAAGGTGCAAAAGTAACAAAAAAGTGAATACAAATCCCATGGAAAGCGGCATAATCCTGCGTTTTTTTCACATGTCTGCTGATTCATATCGCTTTTTTTCCTACCTTTGCATCCTAAAAACTGCAAAATGGCCTTAAAGAAACAGATTGCCGACAAGATACAAAATGTCAAACTTACAGCTGCCCGGATGGCGGGCAGCCGCCCCGTCAGGAAAATGAAACACATCATTCTGCCGGGATTCGACCATATTCCCATTTACGATGTGTCACGCTTTTTTGTCAAGGGACTGGCAAAAGGGGTGCTCAACCAGCGGGCCTCCGCCATCTCATACAATTTTTTCATGGCGCTTTTCCCCTTTATCTTCTTCCTGTTCACCATCCTCGCCTACCTCCCTTACGAGGAGTTCATCCCGATGGTGCGGCAGTTCATTCTTGATTTCCTGCCGGAACAGTCCCAGGATTTCGTCTTCAGCACCCTGAACGGGCTGCTTGAGAAAAACGGCACAAGGCTTACCACGAGTTCCCTGTTTGTACTCTATTTCGCATCCCAGGGCATCATATCCATGATTATGGCCTTCAACACCTCCTACCATCACGTGGAGACCCGCAACGGCTTTGCCCTTCGGGTGACCGCCGTTCTTCTGCTGGTAATCATAATCCTGATTGTCATAGGAATGCTGTTCGCACTGCTTGGCATCGGCCATATCATGCGCTACTTGGCAGCACAGGGGTTCCAGTCGATGTGGCTGCTTGTGCTGACAAAATGGCTTTCGGTCTTCTTCCTTGTGTTCCTGATCATCTCTCTCATCTACTACTTTGCCCCCGCCAAACAGAAAGGGCTGCACTTCTTTTCACCCGGCAGCTTCCTGACCACGCTGCTGATTACCGTGGCATCCTGGGGATTCAGCACCTACATCGCCCATTTTTCGCGTTACAATGTAATTTTCGGCTCCATTGGGGCCATCATCATCCTGCTCATATACATCCAGATGCTCTCCAACTTCATAATCATCGGCTTTGAACTGAACATAAGCACCTATTCCGCCCGCCTGGAGGGGAAGACGCTGTTGGAGGCGCAGGAGGATATCGGTTAGCGGTTAACGGTTAGCGGCTACCTGCGGCTGTCACACAAATATTGCAGTATCTGCACGGCATTAGTGGCGGCACCTTTGCGGAGATTGTCGGAAACCACCCAGATGTTCAACGTTTTCGGCTGGGAAAAATCACGGCGGACCCGTCCGACATAAACAGCATCGGTATCCTCCGCATACATCGGCATAGGATAGGAAAGCCTTGACGGGTCGTTCTGCAGGACAACACCCGGTGTTTCGGAGAGCAGATGCAGCACCTCATCCAGTTCAAACTCCTCCTCAAACTCAATGTTCACCGCCTCCGAATGGCCGCCGACCACTGGCACCCGCGCCACCGTCGCGGTGACCGCAATCTCCGGAGCCCGCAGGATTTTCCTTGTCTCGTCGACCAGCTTCTGCTCCTCGGTAGTGTAGCCGTCCTCCTGAAAATCGCCGCCGTGCGGAAAGAGGTTGCGGTGGATCGGGTATGGGTAGGCCATGTCAGCAGGTTCGCCCCGCTCTTCGGCCTCAAGCTGGCGGATGGCCTTCTGGCCGGTGCCGGTCACGCTCTGGTATGTTGAAATCACCAGACGGCGGATACGGTACCGCAGATGCAGCCGCGAAACGGCCAGCACCATCTGGATTGTGGAGCAGTTGGGGTTGGCGATTATCCTGTCCTCCGGACGGATTACATCGGCATTGATTTCCGGCACCACTAACGGGATCTCCGGCACCTTGCGCCAGGCGGAGGAATTGTCGATGACCGTGGTCCCCACCGCCGCAAACTGCGGGGCATAGGTTCTGGAGACCGATGCGCCTGCGGAAAACAGGGCGTAATCCGGCGCCTGGGCAATCACCGCCTCCACCGGCTGCACAGTCAGGGTGCGTCCGGCAAAGGCCAGCTCCCTCCCGACTGATTTCTCCGAAGCGGCAACCAGAATTTCATGGCCGCCGAAGCCTCTTTCCTCCAACACTTTCAACATTCTGCCGCCGACCAGTCCGGTCGCGCCTACCACCGCAATATTCATTTGTATCTGTATTTATGGTTTTACGCTGCAAAAATAGCACATCATCCAACATCTTCGGAGGGTTTTCCCATTTTTTTTCGCATCAACCTGTTTTCGTATGCCAAAAATGACTACTTTTGCAGCCGCATTTTGGAGAGATGCCGGAGTGGTCGATCGGGGCGGTCTCGAAAACCGTTGACCACATTTGTGGTCCCAGGGTTCGAATCCCTGTCTCTCCGCCAGAACATTCCAACAGGAGGGTGCCTAAGCACCCTCTTTGTTTTTCACATCCCTTTGATCTCCCCCACGGTCATCCCCGTGGATTGGGAAATCTGTTCCGCCGGAATCCCCAACTGTTTCATTTTTGCGGCAATCGCGATGCGCTCTTCCGCGCGGCCTTTCTCCACTCCCTCCTGCAGGCCTTCCGTGCGACCCTTCTCCATTCCCTCCTGCAGGCCTTCGGTTCGACCTTTCTCCAAGCCTTCCTGCAGGCCTTCGGTGCGGCCTTTCTCCAAACCCTCCTGCATACCTTCTGCTCTTCCTTTGGCTTCCCCCTCATGAAAGCCCTCCACAACGC
>DBYD01000066.1 GCA_002309855.1 Bacteroidales bacterium UBA1195 | reverse complement strand
GTCGCCCAAATATCGGTTGATGATATGCGTGAGAATCTTCAATTCAGATGCCCCTTCACAAATCATACCAATTGTAGTCATAAGATCATCATTTTAGAAATTGTCCGGCAGTCCTCCAATAAATCCTTTCTGCCACGCCTCGGAGAGCGGCATCGACATTTCTCCTTTCAACACCACTCGATTGGTTTTGGTATAACCGTCAATCGTGCGGCGGACAACGTGTAAGCGTATGTCGTCATCGTACAAATTCATGCCATCAAGCACGGCGGCATTGTGTGTAGTGGCAATAATCTGTTTATTATGTTTTTTTGCCAAATCAATAAGACGGCGTGTCACTTCACGACAAAGTTTCGGATTGAATGCTGTGTCAATATTCTCTATGGCAAAGAATTGTGGGGTCTCGTCTGAAATGATAAGCGTCAGATAAAAAAGAAGATACAGGAAACCTTCGTTTGTGCTGCGCTGGTCGAAGGTGTTGAGGGTTTCAGACAAATAGCTGTCCTTAAGTTTGAGGTTGAATTCTGAAGACAATTGGCCGGAAGGAACCTGCATATCATCGAACCAATCAAGAATCTTTAGGTTTTCCTTGATTTCGTCAAAGATGGCGATGCCGTCGGCTCGTTGGGCAAGATTTTTCAAGTAGGGGAAGAGACCTTCTCCGTGAAGCCCCAAAGGATAGGTTCGGTTGGAATCGTCAGCCTTACGAAGGGTGGATTCTTCAAGGGAGTAGATGAGGAATTGGCTTATGTCCGGATTCGCGTCTTTGTAACAAACTTGCTCTGCTTCCCAACGCGCAGGTTTCGCATCTTTGTTGTATCGAATGTCAAATACCACATCTTTGGCATTCTTGATATTTACCGTTATAGCATCACTTTCCATCTCTTCAAACGCAGGCAACATCAACCGGGGAGCCACAATCCGAATGCCCCGGTTCGCAAAATACTCATATTCCAGTTTGTCGGAACTGGCAGCAGCCCCAATGGCAATGCCTTCCAAGATGTTTGACTTGCCGCATCCGTTTGCGCCGATGAGCAGATTGAAGAGTCCAAGAGGCAGGTTTACATTCACCACGGACTTGTAATTCTTGATGTTAATATTAGTTATCATACTCGCAGTATTAACTATTAACCATTTAATGGTTGTAATTTATTTTGCAAAAGTACAAAAAAATCCCGAATACTGCAAGGGATTTGAAGCTGTTTTTTCAAACAATTTTCACCTTGATTTCCTGTAACGCAACAAACCTGTAGAACAAGTATGCTTCCTACTCCTTACCGTAGCATCTCGTGAGGCAGGGGAGGGTAAGCCGCTGCTGGAAAGTTCACCTCCATGGTATATTCAACACCTTTTCATGGTGAGTTGGGTAGTGGCACTAACCAACTCGTTCTGCTCTTTCTTTAGTTTGGCCTTGAGTTTCTTTTCCAATTCTTTCCAATTCTTTAAACATTGGAAAGAATTACTTTAAAATTGGTTTGACGGTTTCATCGTTTCACACTTCAATCATGGCGGAAGGGTTGAAACCGTTCATCAAATGCTCATGATGTGAGATATATCCCAATTGGTTGGAGATAATGAGCGTATCGCCAATCTGCGCTTTGATGTTTCGGTGCGAGTGGCCGTATATCCAATAATCAATACGATTGTTGGATATAAAGTTGACCAATTCCACTGTAAATGCCCCGTTTATGGGGCTGTCAAGAAATTCCGCCGCCGTGCACAATTGTGTTGGGACGTGATGCGTGAGAACGATAATCTTTTTAGCGTCACTTTCCGAAATAGCCTGTTCAATGAACGTGAGGCAGCGCTCATGCTCATGGTTGAAATCATCGGCTGTTAGCTGGCGCCCATCATATCTGATGCGATAGAAGTCGTTTACATTCTTTTCTGTCAGAAATGCGTTATACGGTTCTATTTTAGACCATAATGTGGATACTATGATGTCTGTGTCACCAAGATGCACCACACTGTTGTAGTAGGCGTGCACATTATGCCGGATTGTTTTGCAAAAACCATTGGGTATGGAGGAGAGGTCATAATATCCATAAAAGTCATGATTGCCCAGACACACAATAACTTGCTTGTATTGCTTGCTCGCCCAATCCCAAAACTTGTAGGCCGAATAGGTGTCGTTCCTCGAGTCCGGCAAATCAAGATACGCGGAGTCTCCTGCAACAAGTAGAATATCGCCCGTCACCTCCAGCGGATGTTCTGCAATCCACTGGCGATTTTGCTGAAATTCCAAATGAAGGTCGCTGACATACTGGATGCGTGTGAAAGGATTATTATTTCCCTGCTTTTTTGAAAAATTGTCTGGTAATTCCATGTGTCCATTAATCCAATTTATATTCCATTTTTTTCAAATATTCATGATAATTTCAACCTGCAAAGGTACTAATTTTTCGGTTTTAAATGTCAGATTTCAGCACTTTTTTCTGCAAAAAAACGTATGAATAGTCAATACCTTCCATGATGAGTTGGGTAGTGGCACTAACCAACTCGTTCTGCTTTTTTTTAGTTTGGCCTTGCGATACTTCCAATAGTTACGGTTTTCGCATGGTCGTCTTGCTCATTGATGGCACCTATAACATCAAGGAAGGGCGTCATCTTTATCAAGTAGGCTATCTGGGTGAAAATGTATTTGCCTGAGTTCATCTCTTACAGATTATAACACCTGTAAGAAACGAAAGAATTTCAAATCGATTTTGTTAAAGAACGCTATAAATTATCAATTATCAATATATTATAAGTGTAATCAAAAAGTTAACGCACCAGTATTAAATAAATCCCGAATGTTCCAAAAGATTTGAAGCTGTTTTTTCAAACAATTTTCACACGATCGCTTCTATTTTTCCTCCCTTTCGAAAATCTCGTGCAGCTCCTTGTTGCTGAGCTTGCCAATCCAACTTTCGCCGGTGGAGACGGTCATTTCAGCCAGTTTTTTCTTCCGCTGGATCATGTCGTTGATGCGTTCCTCGAAGGTGTCATGCGTGATAAAGCGGTGTACCATCACATTCTGGTGCTGCCCTATACGGAATGCCCTGTCGGTGGCCTGTGCCTCCACCGCCGGGTTCCACCAGAGGTCGTAATGGATGACGTGGCTTGCAGCCGTCAGGTTCAGGCCGGTACCGGCCGCCTTGAGCGAAAGCAGGAAAATATGGTCGCCTTTGCTTTGCTGGAAGCGGTCCACCAGCTCCTTGCGCTGTTTGACGGAACAGCCTCCATGCAAAAATAACGGACGTTCGCCCAAATGCTGGGCGATCATCTGTTCCAGCATTTCTCCCATTTCCTTGAACTGTGTAAAAACCAATACTTTCTGATTGCTTTCCACAATGCTTCCCAGCAAATCGAGCAGCAGCATAGTTTTTCCGGACAGCTCCGGTTCAAATTTCCCGTTTTTGAGGAAAAGCGCGGGGTGGTTGCATATCTGCTTTAGCGCCAATATCATCTGCAATATAAGCCCTTGCCGTTTGAACAGCGACTTGTTGTCCGCCCCTTCAATGCATTCAATCTGTACCATGGCCTCATGCAGCGTCTGTTCATAGAGTGAGGCCTGGCTGCTGGTAAGATGTACGGTCTCGTCCTGTTCAATCTTGTCGGGCAGGTCGTTGATGATGCTCCTGTCCGTTTTCAGCCGCCGCATCAGAAAGGGCGCGGTGACTTTCCGGAAAAGGTAGGCCTTCTCCTTGTCACCATAATTTTGTATCGGATGGGAAAAGTTATTCTGAAATGACTGGATATTGCCCAAATAGCCTTTGTTTGCAAAATCCATCACCGACCAGAATTCCGACAGCCGGTTTTCGACCGGGGTGCCGCTCATGGCGATGTGTGTTGCGGCCTGCAGGCTCCTTGCGGCCTTGCTTTGTGCTGTTTCGGCATTCTTGATGTTCTGTGCCTCATCAATCACCACCACCTGCCACTGTCGCTTTTTCAGCAGGGCGATGTCGGAGCGCATCACACCGTAAGTTGTAAGCAGTATGTCGGCCTTGAAAGCCTTAATGTCGCGTTGCGGTCCGTGGTAGGTGAACACCTTCAGCGACGGGGCGAACCGCACAATCTCCTCCTGCCAGTTCGTGATCAGTCCGGTCGGCACCACCACAGCGGCCGCATTCTTCGGCGTAAGCAGCCCATCGTTTTTGAGCTTTTGCAGCAGCGTAATCACCTGCAGGGTTTTGCCAAGACCCATGTCATCGGCCAGAATGCTTCCGAAACCAATCCGCATATTGCGGTACATCCAGGCGTAGCCGCGTTTCTGGTAGGGGCGGAGCGTTGCATTAATCTCGTTTGGAACAGGAACTTCCGTCTGTTCGGTCAGCTCTTTGATGAGTTTGCGCACCTCATCGTCCAGCTTCACCGGAGCCATGTCGTAGGATTCCGAAAGGGCTGCCTGCAGCAGCTGGCCGGGCGACAACGTCATACCCTTTTCAAAAACATTCCGCAATCGGGTAAGATCATCCTCATGAAGATAGATATATTTGTTTTTGAAACGGATAAGTCCTTTTGCGTTCCGCACCAGCTTCATGAACTCCTGTTCGGAGAGCAGATTGTCCCCAAGCGCCACCTGCCAGTCAAAGGCCAGCAGGTCGTCCAACCGCAGATGTCCGGCCTCCTTTGTGATTTTTTTGGATATTTTAATGGAAACTTTCGGACGTATCAGCTCCTGCAACTCCTTCGGCAGCACCACCCGGATGCCCAGCAGGCGTACTGCCGGGATTATATCGGTCAGAAATGGGGTGAAGGTGTCCAAGGTGAACCCGACCGGCTCTTTGGCCTTGCTGTTGATGTAACGGTCCAAATCCTTTACAAAAGGGGAGAGCAGCGAAAGCTCCTTAAGTACGGAAAAGCGTTCGGCCTCATACTTTTTTTGTGACAAAATGTTCTGTAGCGGCACCTCCTTCCCTGAAACGGTGACGGTAACGTTGAGCGTAAAGCCCTTGCCGGCCTCATCAATTATCAGCGTGGGGCGGTATTGTCCCGATGAAATGTGCAGCCGCTCAATCCAGGCTTTGATGCCTCCCGGTATCTCCTTTTCCCCAACATCTGTAAACGAATTGGATTGGCCGAGAAAGAACATTCCTGAGGTTTTGTCATTGAAAGCAGTTTCCGACATCCGCGACATCAGCCATGTGACGGCCCATGATAGCAGATGTTCCGCAGCATTTTCCACGGCAGCGGCCTTTTTTCGGCCATGTGCGGGGTGGATGAGGATGTCTTCCGGCATGATGTGTGCAAGCGATTGCACTACAATTTTCACCTCCTTGTCCAACATGGCGGGCAACCAGCGGATTATATTTTTTTCTTTGGGTAGGGAGAGAATTTGCGGTATGACGCAGCCATTCCGGATCATGTGTATGGCGGCCATAAGAATCTGGTGCAGTGATGCGATGGAGAGGTCGTAGTCGGCAAGATAATCGGCCGGAATGGCAAGAATTGAGCCCGGAAGGTCGTTCTCATCGGGAACCGCCGCATCATAAAACTGGTCGGAACGCGTCAGGCTGACTGATATATGCCCGTTGTCTTCAACGGCAAAATGCAGGCTGTCGGATTTCAAAACCGTTTTTGGGGTTGTCCCGGTAATCTCCGCCAATGACTTGCGCCCGGCCAGAAGACGTTCCGCCTGATGGGAACAGCGGTTAATCTGTGCGTGATACAGTTTTTGGAAATCGCTGCTTGGATAAAATGGCGGATTGGGGGCCAGGAGGTTGCATAACGGTCCGGAAATGTCGGTCAGATGTGAGAAGTCAACGCGCTGGAACTCCTTTTCAGTTTTCGCATCCGTTTGTTTTTCCGCTACTTTGAAAACGGAGAGCCAATCTTGGACGGACATGTCGGAACTGGTGTCCAAGGTTATGCCACGTCGTTCCAGCTCGCGCTGGAAATCAACACCGTGCAAATCAAAAACCAAAAACGGGTTGTTGTCTATTTCACGGCTCATCATATAGATTACAGCGGCAAGGTGCTTGCATGGCACCGCCCAGTCGGGACAGCTGCAGTGCATTTCAAGGTCTTTCCACGAAGCGGGGAAAATGCGCAGCCCAATGCGTTGGGCCAGCTCCATTATCTGCGGATTAAGCTCGCGGTTAAGCAGTTGCGCCAATAGTGTCGGATTTTCCAAAATGCCGTCTGTCAGCTTGTCTATCTTTTTTTTGTCAAATTGTGGGACCGTGATGGTGATGTCGTATGGTTTCCGCCTGCTGCCCTGCACTTTGGCTGCGATACGGTTTCCCGTAACCTTTATGCTCAAAACGGCACCTTTGCGGGCGTATGAGGCTCCTCGGGGCAGACGGTTGCTGTAGTCGATACGGGTCAGTGCCTGTAGCCACTGTTCACCCCACCATGTCATTCCAAATTTCTGTGCCATAGATTAATGTTCTGTTTTATCTATTTTTAATAACTCCTTTCAGCCGTTTGATTTCCTTGTCGAAATCGGAAATGAGTGGGAGGCAGCTGGTATAATATGAATTGGATTTCGTTGGTCATGTTGGATTAATTTTTTTGATAATGTTGTCTTTCTCCTGCTTTGTCGGTTCTACGATTTCCCAATGTCCGCCTTTGTCGGGACTAATTCTACATTTTCCATGCCAGATAAAGAGGAAGGCTTGTTGCAGATGTGCCCTCACAATCGTTGACCGCCAAATTTTTGAGTGATAATTTATAGCCTTTACGTGGCCTGTATTTTTTGCAGAATTGCTTAAAACTCTTTGCTTGTGTGTTCGATGCGGCTTTTACTTCCACAGGAATGATATCACCATCTTCCTCATACAAGAAATCAAGTTCTGCGGTATTGCCAGACCGCCAAAAATAGGATTTCTTCCCTGAACAGACAAGCTCATTCATTACATAGTTCTCCACGACAGCACCTTTGAAGGTCTTGAGTGTTTCAGCTTCTCCGAAAAAATCTTTAAATCCAAGCCCCAATTTGCGGCACAAGAGTCCGCAATCGGACAAATAGACCTTGAAGTATGTGGAATCGGCATTGGCTTCAAGCGGAATTTCTGCATTCTGTACCAATTCCAGCAAATGTACAAGCCCGGAATACTTAAGCCATTGCAAGGCTGCTTCCAGTTCGTGGGCTCGTTTGCCCTCCTTCACGTGCGAGAATATAAACTTGTTGTTCTCTTTTGCAAGTTGTTTGGGAATAGAATCCCACACAAGACGTATTTTCTTTATTTCTGCGACAGGAGCATGTTTTGAGAAATCGTCGGCATAGTCAGCCAATATTTCGTCTTGAATTGTCTGAACCATCTTGAAATCGTGAGTATTTATATATTCCTGAACCACTTCGGGCATTCCTCCCACAATATAATACTCTTTTAATAGATGTTCGAGAGGGCGTGCATATACTTCAGGGATTTCGCGCTCATTGTTCCAATCTGTAAACAATCCGATGTATTTCTCCTGGCCGTTTGCTACAATAAATTCCTTGAAACTCATAGGATTCATTTGCATGCGGTTCACTTTCCCGACAGGAAAAGCGATGTTCTCGTTCTTCAATGCCACTCCTAAAAGCGAACCTGCACAAGCCAGATGAAGCTCCCGCATATTCTCGCAGAAATATTTCAATGCTGTGATGGCACGCGGAGCTTCCTGAATCTCATCGAAAATCAGGAGGGTCTTACCTGCCGTTATTTTGCATTGTTCCATAAACTCAATCTCCTTTATGATGCGTTTCACATCAAAATCATAATCGAAGATGGAGGCATAATGGCTGCTTGACTCGAAGTTAACGTAGCATACATTATCAAAATAAGATGCACCAAACTCTTTCAATGTGTGAGTTTTGCCACATTGACGCACACCCGTAACGAGCAACGGTTTGCGTCGTGGATTGTTGCGCCAAGCTACTAAATCATTTATAAAATCACGCTTCATAAATTCAAAATATTTACAAATGTCATACCACTTTTGTGAAAATATTAACGTTTTTCATATGACTTTATTGTTTCTGGTGCAAATTATTTACATCGTCTGTGTCTTTCTCATCATAGAATACATTTCAGAACTCCAATTGTCCTGTATTTCGCTATCATTTCCGACATTATCAATATTTTCAACCTGCAAAGGCAAACAGCTACCTCTTCGCAATCCTTTTCGCCACGCCAATGGCGCCGGTGGGGCAGACGAGGCGGCAGAGGTGGCAGCCGACGCATTTGGTGCCGGCAATGCGGGGCTGGCGTGTCTCCGCGTCGAAGGTGACGGCCTGGTGTCCGCCATCGCGGCAGGAGAGGAAGCAGCGACCGCAGCCGGTGCACTTTTCACGGTCGATGGTGGGATAGACCATGGTGTCGCGGTCAAGGTCGGAGGGGAGGGCAAAGGAGGGCAGCAGTTCGCCCACAATCTCTTCAAGGTTTCCGATGCCTCGTTCCAGCATATATGTCTGCAGGCCAAGAATAAGGTCGTCGATGATGCGGTATCCGTACTGCATCACGGCGGTGCACACCTGCACGTTCCGGCAACCTATCTGTATGAACTCCAGTGCGTCGTGCCATGTCTCGATGCCGCCGATGCCGCTGAACTGCATTTTGTTTGCCTTGGGCTTTTCCGCGTCATTGCCGGGTGTTCCGCCGTTGTCCCTGCCGCTCATCCCGTTCAGGATAGGGTTCTTCGCCATTTCAAGTATAAAGCGCAGGGCGATAGGCTTCACAGAACGGCCTGAATAGCCCGAAACGGTCCATTTGTCGCTGACTTTTGCCTCGGGCGACATGGTGACGCTCTTGATGGTGTTGATGGCAGATATGGCGTCTGCGTCGGCGAAATAGGCGCCCATGGCGGGCTGGTTGATTTGCGTGATGTTGGGTGTCATTTTCGGTATGACGGGGATGCTTACGCTGCGCTTCACGTAGGCGGTGTAGAAGGTCACCAGTTCGGAGTCCTGACCCACGTCGCTGCCCATGCCTGCGAGCCGCATCTGCGGGCAAGAAAAGTTCAGCTCCACCGCATCGCATCCGGCCTCCTCGGCCATTTTGGCCAGTTCTATCCATTCCTCCTCATGTTCGCCCATAATGCTGGCCACCACCACTTTTGACGGATAGTTCTGTTTCAGGCGGCGCAGAATTTCAAAATCCATTTCGTAGGGGTTTTCGCTCAGCTGCTCCATGTTGCGGAATCCGGCGAACGACGTGCCCTCGCGGATGGAGTCGAAGCGGGGCGACACCTCGCGGATATCCTGCTTGCAGATTGTCTTGTAGAAGACGCCCGCCCATCCCATGTCGAAGGCGCGTGCCACCATGTCGTAGTTGGTGCAGATGGCCGACGAGGCGAGAAAGAAGGGATTTTCGCATTTTATTCCGCAGAAGCTGATGCCAAGGCTGGGGAGGGTTCCGGTTGCAGCCGGTGTGCATTCCGCCGTCCGGAGCAGTTCGCGGATGCGTATCGGGCGGTCGTAGTGGATGCAGGCTTGTCCGGCGCAATCAAGGTCCGCATCAGAGCAGCCTTTTATCCATTTTCCGATGTTTTTGGCATTGTCAAAACGGATGGCGCGGATGGCCCGTGCGGGGTCGCCATTGCCGCATGCCCTGGTGCAGGGTGCCTCTTCGCAAAGCAGGCAGCGTGCCGCCTCTTCACGTATGCTTAATTTGTGTTTTGTCATGTTGCTGTCGGTTCTATCTTATTCGATGCCCAAACCTCCGTGATAAAGTTTAATACGTTCCTGTATTACAGCAAACGGATGTCCATGTTCTTTATAATCTCTCCATACTTTAATACTAACTATTGCTGTGTCTGGCAATTCTATGCTGTCAAACCAAACAAGGTAAGCATCAAGAGGAATGTAATATTCCTTGCCGCAGTGATCAAAAGCAAGAGCGGTTCCATTCTTTTTCCAAGTATAAACAGGGGCATCTTCAGGAAAATCGTATTTTCTATAATCTTTTATAATGATGGTCAGGTCTTTAATTTCGGCAATGCCGTTTTCATCGTATACCAATGAATCGAACAACGGAATGCAATCAGTTGTTGTGTCTGCAGCAATCGTGGTATCTGTGTTGTTATCCGTTCCGCTCTTGCAATTTGTCATGACGGTCATTGCAATCAGCATCACGCATATTGTCAGAAGTTTCTTCATGGTGTGGGTTGTTATTGCATGCTTTTAATGATTTTCAGAAATTCGGTGAGTGTACGTACATCAACCTTTGGAAAATTGTAATTCCTGAGTTCACTGAAGTGGCGGTCATTACTTACAATATATGTGGCGCCCGCTGTGATTGCACAGTCAACAAATTTGTTGTCGTCAGGGTCGGCAGTGATTAAATTAAAACGGAAAGTGGGGTTGATACGCTCAATGTTCGGAGTTTCAACCAACTCTTTAAGTACGGTGTTTGCAATGAGATTGTTGTACCGTTTCGCAAGTATCTCGTGATATTCAAAAAGGATTTCGTTTGTAACGCACAGCGTATATTTTCCTGCACGGAAAGCCAGCCAGATGTCATTGTTGTACGACCCTGGCATAATGATGTTGACGAGGCAGTTTGTGTCAAGAACTATTTTCATCTGTTGTATGGTGTTCTTTCATGCTGGCATGACCAGTCATCAAGTGTCTGTTGGGTTATGTCGTTCTCTTTTTGAAACTGGAGCAAAAGCCGGTCAGTCTTCTGACGGTAGAATTGGAGCAAAATGTCCTGCAACTCTTTCTGTTCCTGTTCGGTGTCAATATATGACATCAGGTTCAGAATGTTTAACTGTGCTGAATTTAATTGTGTTGTTGGCATATTATATCTATTTTGGATTTTAACGCCATCTTTCCGGAATTATTGCGTTTCCGCCAAATATTTTTTCATTGGCACAATAAAATGCACTTTCATATTGTTAACGGAATAGGTGAAATTTGAATGGAAGGAGAGCGATTACCATGATTAAAACGCAGATGATACCGGGAATCTTTGCCGCTGCTGGTGCGACAATGAATGGTTTTGGCATTCTTCATGTCGCTTTGCTTTACCTTGTTGCCGTCAATTTGGTCACATTCTTCATTTACGGCATTGACAAATTCAAGTCAAAACGGGCGAGATGGCGGGTTCCGGAGGCTACATTGCTGTGGCTGGCCGCTGTCGGCGGCAGCATCGGTGCATGGCTTGGAATGAAGCTCTGGCACCACAAAACCCTGCACAAAAAGTTCCGCTACGGCATCCCGCTGATACTGATGGCCCAGATAGCCATTGTTCTGCTGGCCGTATGGGGAAGGGGGTGAAAAACGGAATAAGTGGTGTTTTTCGCGTCTTGAAAAACGGAATAAGTGGTATTTTTGACATCAAAAAATATGGAATAAGTGGTGTTTTGCAGAAAATGAGTGTGTCAATCAGGTTTTTGCAATTCCGGTGCAATAAAAAATGCTTTTCTGTGTTATTAAAAAAAAAGAAAACATGTTGAAGACCTCCATCACCAACCGCGAAATCTGGCGCATTGCCTATCCCATCATGCTGGGTAACCTCGCACAGACCATCATAACCTTTACCGATACGGCCTTTCTGGGGCATTTGGGGACCATTGAGTTGAGCGCATCGATGATGGCTGGGCTCTTCTATTATGTGTTCACCACGCTGGCTATGGGTTTTGCGGTGGGGATACAGATATTTATCGCCCGCCGGTTCGGTGAAGGCAACCTGAAGCAGATTGGGGTAATCTTCACACATGGCCTTTTTTTTGTCCTGTTGCTGGGTATCCTGCTGCTGGGCATCCTCTTTTTTTTCAGCGAAGGGTTGATGCGGATTATCATCGAATCCGAAAATATCTGCAATTCATCTATTGAATATTTGAATATAAGACGATTCGGAATTATATTCGTAGTGTTCAACTTTTTGTTCCGTTCGTTTTATGTGGGCATCAGCAACACCAAAGTCATCACCTATTCCACGCTGCTTATGGCAGTGGTCAACATTTTCCTTGACTGGTGTCTGATTTTCGGACATTTTGGTTTGTCCGGTATGGGCATCGGCGGTGCGGCACTGGCTTCGCTGATGGCGGAATTCGCGGCCTTCTGCTTTTTCTGGATATATACCTTTTTCACCATTCCTCATGAGGAATATGGTATGTTCCGCAGGCACAGGCTCCAGCCCGCGTTGATGGGTAGCATCCTGAAGGTTGCTTTTCCATGTATGATCCAGCGGCTCTTCTCTTTCGGTGCATGGTTTGTCTTTTTCATCCTGATTGAAAAGATGGGCGAGACGGCCATAGGTGTTTCGTCGGTGGTGCGCAGCACCTATATGATTCTCATCATTCCGGTCTTTGCCTTCGCCGCCACGGCCAACACGCTCACAAGCCGCATCATCGGAGAGGGAAAGGGGGACGAGGTGATGGCAATGCTTGCGAAAGTGGTAAAAAACGCCTTTTTCTGCTCCTTGGTTTTGGCAGTAGCCACGGCAATTCTCCCAGACTTGATATTGCGTATCTACACCGATGATATGAATTTGGTAAATGCTTCCATCCCTTCAATTTATGTTATATGTCTCGCCACCATCTTTGGGGCTGTAAGTATGATTTATTTCGAGGCGGTGTCCGGTACAGGCAACACCTCTGCAGCAATGGCACTGGAGTTCGGCGTGCTCATCTTATACATCGCCTACGTCTATCTTATGACAAAAACTTCCCCCATCAGCAGTGTCTGGACCGCCGAGTGGTTCTATGATATCATCATGGGTGCCATCTCTTTCCTATATATATGGAAGGCCGACTGGCGGAAAAGGGCGATTTGAGACAGCGGAACAGTACTTTACCTTGACGGCAGCTTTTGCGGCTGTTTCTCGACAAACGACAATCCCATCGTGTTACAATCCCCGATTTGTGCGGGGGTTTGCCGGAATGACGCTGCTGCGGCTGCGCACTCCGGAGGTGGTTCGGCTGCTTTTTGGGGAGGTCGGTTTAGAGGCTGTTGTCTTTGAGCCAGTGTTTTTATCCGGAGTTGTCGTGTTCTTTTTCGTGACAGGTGGTGTGGCCTTTTCCGGAACGGACGTGTTTTTATCCGGTACTGTTCCGGCTTTATCCTGTTGTGGTGCAGGGTAATATTCCGTTGATGTTCCGGCACCGGATGAACGGTATCCTGTCATGGAATTGACCCTATGGATTTTTGAGGAGAGGTTGTGCCCGCCGGTGGTATGGAAATCGTGGAAAGTGACCACACATGACGGTGTTTTCAGGTATGGGGCGGACTTGTCTGCCAACTGTGCGCAATAACTGTTCCTTACATCCTTCAGTTCCGTTCCGATGAGAGCCATATGGTTTTTCCCCATCATATGGAACAGTTTCTTGACAGTCTCGGCCTGCCTGTATGTGCGGTATGTTGCAGCATCGCGGACACGTGTGCCTCGTGGATATGCCAGAAAGCGTTCAAGTCTTGTGCGTTCTTCTTCCGAAAGGGATGTAATCAGCTGCCGTACCTGCCGGAATTGTTGTACTAACGCCTGCTTCTGGTCGTTAAGTACACGCCGGCAAATCTCCTCTTTCTCCTCATCGCTATGCTGCATTCCGTATTTCTCATCAGCTTCGGCAATCTCTTTCAGAATCCGTGCACGATGGAACCCTTCAAACTGCTGCCGCATTACGGATTCTGAAATGTGTCGGATTGAATCCTCCGAAAGGGCGGTGATCTGTTCCAACAGTCTTTTTACAGGATTGGCAAGAAGGTATGGCTTGTTCTTCGGAAAAGCGTTTTCAAGCCTCCCTCCGTAGCGGATATCGTTGTCTATAAATAACTGGTACAGTATGGTATATTGGACAACTCTTGCAAGGTCTGTGTTTCCGGTGCCGGCAAAATAGCCATAAGCTTTCTGTTCGTACTTGCGTCCGGGGGAGGTGGAGCGTTCCTGCGAAAGAAAGTATGAGACAGGTAGTGCGCCGGTACGGTTTGGTGCGTAGATTGTCTTGCCGTCCCTGTCGATTGCGAACATTGCATCATCAGTGTTCCAGTTATATACCAGCTGCTCCACTCCGAGCCACTCAAACAGCGGTCTTGGAAAAGGGTAGTATCCCGGATGGGGATAACGGTAATAGGCCTCCTGGATTGTTCCGCTTTCCGACCAGTCTTTAAGGATGACGTCCGTCATGGTGAGAAGGTCACCGAACTCCGTGTTCTCAAGTTCTTTGCTCAAATAAGTGGGGCACCAGTCCCTGCCGTTTCCCATTTTTCCTGCCATGAGGTCGTTGATGTCAAGGCTTTGGGAGAGCTCCTTGTCGCGGATGGAGGCAAGCAGCAGTATGGTTTCCACCTGCAACGGCGGAAGCTCCTCCAGGGTGGCTTCACGTTCCCTTCCGATTATTGCCAGGCTTGCACTGTCCGAAATGGCGGCCAGGATCAGGTCCGCATCCAGCGTGAAGGGGCGTATCTCCTCCAAATGTTCTGAAAGGTCGTGGTGTTTTGGGATAATCCACACAACAAATCCCGGAGAAAGACTGAAATAGCGTCCGTACTGCCTTTTGTCAAGCAGTTCCTGCAGATTATACCGTTTTGTGGTATCCTCCAGTCGGATGAACAATTCCGGCTCCTCCAGAAACCAATTGTTGATTTCCTGCAGGGAGAGTCGGTAGTCCAGCCGGTTCTTGGTGAAATATCGCCGTTTGCCCGGCTGTTGCAGCTGAATTACAGGGCATTTGTAATCAGAATAGTATAGTGCTTCGGAAAGTTTGCGGATTCTATTGCGCATGTTCTCCTCCGTGGCGTTTTCAATTGTCACAAGCAAATCGGTGATGTGGCCGTCATAACCGATACGGTGTTTTTTTCGTTCAATCCTGATGTTGAACCCCTTGAATATTGAGGTCAGGCTGTCCGCTTCAAAATATGGAGGCGGTTCGGAAATCATGAGCAGCCGGCTGCTGTCTGGAAAGTCCGCCCTGCCGATGCCCTGGTAGTGGAAACGGAAACTGTTTCGGAACAGGGAGTGGAGGGAATCCATTTTGTTGTAGGCAATTGTCTTTTCAATCTCGTTCCGCTGTTGCGGAATGTATTCCGTGCGCCGTATCTTGGCTGCCTGCCGCTGGATGGTCTCTGCCACTCTGGTGCGTGGCAGCAGCAATGCGATTGTGGTCGCAATGAGCAATGCTCCAGCCACGATGATTGCGGTCCTTTTCTTTCCGGTATGTTTTTCAGTTGTTGTCATGTTTTGAGTTAATGGTGTCTGACAGTGAATGGTGGCGGCGGGCGCGCAACGCCATGTTGCGGCGCAGGCAGTCGCTGTAAAGGGATATCTCCAGCCGGTGGTAGTTGCCCTCCCGGCCGATCAGAGGCAACATGTAGTCGTTACCTGTGTATCCATCAAGAATCAGCAGCCGTGACAATGTGTCCAAAGTGAGTGTCAGCGTGTCGCCGGAGAGAGGGGAGACCATTCTGGCCGGTTCGCCGCTTGTGCTCCAACTGACCGGATTGATGGCCATGATGTTGCCTTCGCTGATAAGCGGGATTGCATCTCCGTTGGCGCGGACAGTGTTGTAGCAGATGGTGACGCCGATGTCCGCACTGTCCTGTGCCGCACGTATTTGCGGTGCGGCGGCAATGTCCTCTCCGGTCACCTTCCAGCCGATCACATATGCGGCGACCATGCGGGAGCGGCTCTCCGCATCCATGTGCTTGAGCAGTTCCACCACCGCAATTGCGCCCTGGCTGAAACCGGCCAGGATGAAGGGACGACCGTTGTTCAGATGTTTCATGTAATGGTCGAACGCCTTCCGAACATCCTCCATTGCCAGCGGGATCCTTTCATTTACAAGACTGTCGGCGGTGAAGCTCTCCATGGTGCATTGCCGGTAGTAGGGGGAAAAATAGTTCAGGTTGCCGGACAGCAGTTTCGCCACACCCTCCATCTCGCCGCGCATCGGTGTGCGCAGCCGTTCGTCATAGGTGTCGGCATAATGGCGGACCACCTTTTTTGAGACGTTATAGTCGCCGGTTTCGGTGGAGATGATGTAGAAGAGGTCGGCATCGGCTTTCCGGTCAATGATGTACCATTGGGTGCTGTCGGTGTAGTCCGGCGGGGTGGGGACGGGTACCGGTTTCCGGCAGGAGGTGATGCTGCATATCAGCATGATTATGGCAAACAGTTTTCCGTACATGTTTCTGTTCATTTAGTTTTGCAGATGTTTTTCCATAATACGTTCCCGGATGTCATTTTATTATTATTGTGTGAAAAAAAATCCATGTCCAAGTGCCGTGGTGATTTTGCGTCCAAGTGCCGTGGTGTTTTTGCGTCCAAATGCCGTGGTGTTTTTGTGTCCAAGTGCCGTGGTATTTTTGTGTCCAAATGCCGTGGTATTTGAAAAAATGGTATATTTGCATTGTTAAAAAATCGTAAGTCAAATGAGTGTGTATAGGCCAAGAATTGCTGATATTCAGTTAACTGTAAAAATTAGAATCGTATGGCATTCAATGGTAAGAATCTGAAAGGTGACCTCTTTGGAGGTGTGACGGCAGGCATTGTGGCGCTGCCGCTGGCATTGGCGTTCGGTATTCAGGCGTTCGGCGGAATCAATGACCCTTCCGCCGCATCCCTTGGTGCGCTGGCGGGACTGACCGGCGCAATCATGCTCGGCTTTTTCGCCGCATTGGGCGGCGGAACCCCAAGCCAGATTAGCGGCCCGACCGGTCCTATGACGGTGGTGACGGCTGCACTCGTAAGCGGAACCTACACCGCCTGTCAGGGCTCGTTGTCCGCCGTGCTTGTCAGCATGGCGTTGGCTGCACTGTTCTGCGGCCTGTTCCAAATATTGTTCGGAGTCATAAAGCTGGGCAAATATGTCCGCTATATTCCATATCCGGTGTTGTCCGGCTTCATGAGCGGCATCGGGGTGATCATCATCCTGCAACAATTGTATCCGCTGGTGGGTCTGAAAGGTTCGGGAACCATGGTTGACCTGCTGATGGGCATACCTGCGGCGGTTGCGCAGGGTGTCTCCCTCGGTGCGCTGCTGCTGGGTATCGGGACGATACTTATTGTCCTGTTATTCCCTTACGTCACCAAAAAGATTCCGGCCACGCTGGTGGCGCTGGTGGTTATGACAGTCATTTCGCTTTTTTGTAACATCTCTGACACGCTGGTGATCGGTGACATTCCTGGCGGAATGCCGCTTCCGCTCTTCCTGCGGGATGGGATGGACTGGACCGGCCTTAATTGGGGTGCCATGCTAACAGCAGCAATCATTCCCGGACTGACTTTGGCCGGCTTGGGTTCTATCGACACCCTGCTGACGAGTGTGGTGGCCGACAATATCACCAAGACAAAGCACAACAGCAACCGTGAACTGATAGGGCAGGGCATCGGCAATGCGGTGGCCGGCCTCTTCTGCGGTCTTCCCGGTGCGGGCGCGACAATGCGGACAGTGGTGAATGTGCGCAGCGGCGGGCGCACGCGGCTCAGCGGCATGGTCCATGCGCTGCTGTTGCTTGCGGTTATGCTTGGTTTGGGTGGTCTGGTTAAGTTCATTCCGCTGTCGGTGCTTGCAGGCATCCTTATCACAGTGGGATGGGGCATCATCGATTTCAAGGGGTTCAAGGATCTGCCCAAGATTCCGAGGGCGGATGCGGTTGTGCTGCTGATTGTCTTCTTTGTGACTGTTTTTGTCGACCTGCTGACGGCGGTCGGCATCGGAATGGTGATTGCCTGCGTGCTTTTCATGAAGCGGGCCAGCGATCTGGTGGAGGGCGGCTACAGCTCCGCCGAGATGACCAATTTCGACAAGGAGTCCCCTTGGGAGGATGAGGGCGGCATGCCGCAGGAGATCAGGCACAAAATTTATGTGCAGCGTCTTAACGGCCCCATCTTTTTCGGCACTATCACACGTTTCCAGGAGGTGATGCATGATGTGCCGGACAATGTGAAGATTGTCATTATCCGTATGCGGCTGGTCAGTTTCATGGACCAGTCCGGCCTGTATGCCATGGAGACAGCCATCAAGGATTTGCAGGCCAAAGGGATGATGGTGCTGATGACTATAATCCAGCCACAGCCGATGTATATGTTGAAGACCATGAAGGTGATACCGGAACTGGTGCCGGAGGAGCATACCTTCCCAACATTCGAGGCTTGCACCGATTTCCTGCGCACCACCTGCATATAAAGTCCGTTGAATGTTTTTTTCGTTTTTTTCATGCATTGCGTATTGTTTTTTTAATTATATTTGCAGCGTGAAATTTTTTGGTATTATTTTTTCGTTACAATAAAAAACAGCATCTGATGAAAACGTGTGAGAAGGTGGTGGCGACCTTGTTAATGCTACTGATTGTCATTTTATTTCCGAGTGCGTATGCGCAGCAATCATCCAATCCTGCTGTGGAAAAAACTCTGACAGCTTTGTCTGTGGAGGAGAAACTGGCGCTGCTTGTCGGGGCGGAGGAGATTCTGAAGGATACAATTGAAACGCAGAAAGCGCAGATAAATGTGCCGGGTGCATGGGCCTATACCCATGCCAAATCAAAACCTAAAATTACCTCTGTGGTTTTTGCTGATGTGCGTGGCGGTCTGTTGTTCAAGCCTCGCACTGACGACAAGGCGAATGGGGTAACGGTGACCCTGTTTCCGGTTCCGTCGGTGCTGGCCGCCTCATGGAACAAGAATTTGTTGTGGGAGGTGGGTGCCGCCATTGCCAAGGAGGCGTCAGCGGCCGGTGTGGATGTGGTGACATCGCCTGCACTTAATGTGGTGCGGAATCCGCTTTCCGGACGCAATAACGAGTATTTCTCTGAAGATCCGGTACTGGTTTCGCGGTTGGCTTCCGCCATGATTAAGGGATTGCAGTCCCAGGGAGTGCAGGTCTGTCTGAAATATTGGTTTATTGACCATCAGGAGACCAACAGGGTCAATGTTAATGCACTCGTGGGGCAACGCACACTCAGGGAAATTTATCTGAAAACCTTTGAAAGGGTCATCCGTGAAACCCGTCCATGGGGCGTGTTGGCCGCATGTCCGCAGGTTAACGGAGTGTTTCAGACTGAGGACCCTTCCATGCTTACAGATCTTTTGCGCGGTTCCTGGGGCTATGAGGGGGTTGTGGTTACGGACCGTTATGCCGGTCATGATGCCGTTGCCCAGCTGAAGGCCGGCACCGATTGCCTGCTTCCCGGTAGCAAAGCACAGTATGATACCTTGCTTTCCGCCTATCGGGCCGGAAAGATTACCGAAGATCAGATCAACAAAGCAGCCGGAAGGCTGATTGCCGCCATGATGAAAACCCCTTCCTATACTAAAGCGAAACGGGCAAGGCCGGATGCGGCCGCACATGCCAACCTGGCATATAAGGCTGCGTGTGAAAGTGTGGTGTTGCTGAAAAATGTGGCGGAGAGTCTTCCTTTGGACACCCATAGCAAAAAGGTGGCGTTCTATGGCGTTTCAGCCTACCATGAAGTCCCCTGTAACCCACAGGTCCATTACATGGCGGCCTCATCACTTGCCAGTGAGTTCATCAAGGCAGGCTACATCATCAATCCACAGGTCTCCAACAGTTACATTGTCCATTTGAAATCTTTCATTCCAAAGGAGGAAAAGAAGGAACCTGCACCGGCACCGGCCAATGCTGCCAAGGGAAAACCGGCCGCTTCCCGTACCAACGGGAATGCCGCAAAGGCCACTGACAAGGGTGGTGGCGTCCGTCCGCCCCAGCTTTCTGGGGAGGAGCAGATGAAGCTTGATTTGAAGCAGATTGCCGGATACCCTTTCCAAGAGATGCCGCAAGAACTGATGCCATCAAGGAATGCATTGCAGCAGCAAGTGAAATATTCCCAGTTTGCCGTGGTTTCCATCGGGCGCATGTCGGTTGAGGGACGGGACCGTACCGAGGAGAACGGATACCGGCTTACAGAAGCGGAACTGACACTGATTCGTGAAGTGTGTGCCGCATATCATAAATTTGGAAAAAAGGTTTTTGTGGTGCTGAATGTTGAGGGCATGGTGGATGTGTCCGATTGGTTGGATTATCCCGATGCCATTCTTTTCTGTGGTCATGCCGGACAAGGTGCACCCGCAGCCGTGAGGGACATTCTGATTGGCAAGGTGAATCCTTCCGGAAAACTTACGGCCGTATGGCCCAAACAATACAAGGACATTCCTTCCTCCCATTATTTCCCGGAAAATTATATGGGTAAGCCACGCCCGGCCAAAGTGGGGAACGATTACCCGGCCACTGGCCACATGTTTGTGGATGAAGTGCCATATACCGAGAATTTCCGCATAGGCTACCGCTATTTCGACGAACATCAGGATCAGGTTCGCTTCCCGTTCGGATATGGTTTGAGTTACACGGTGTTTGCGTATGACAAGTTGAAGGTTGAGCGTGTTGGTGATTCTGTGCGGGTACAGGTGCGTGTGACAAACACTGGCAGAGTTGCCGGAAAGGAGTCGGTCCAGCTCTATGTGAGTCCGCAGCGCAAGAACCTTCGCATGGAAAAGCCGCTGAAGGAGATGTATGATTTTGCCAAGACCCGTCTGCTGCAGCCGGATGAGAGCCAGGTTTTGTCCATGTCGTTTGCACTGCGTGACATGGCCTCTTTTGACGAGAATATGCAGGGCTGGGTGTTGGAAAAGGGGAATTATACGCTGAAAGTGGGAGCCTCATCCAATGATATCCGTACCCAATGGCCGTTACAGATTTTGGAGACTACCAGTTATCCTAAAGATTGATACATTTATAACTAAGTTACAAGTATGACTATTACAGAAAAACAGGTGAATCAGGCATTGTCCCATGTGGATGATCCCGATTTGGGGCAGGATCTGGTCACCTTAAAAATGATTGACAACATTGCCATTGATGGTAACAAGGTGTCATTTGACCTTGTGCTTACAACACCTGCCTGTCCGATGCGCAACCGGATGCGGGAGGATTGCACCAACGCCATCCGCCAATACATCGGTCCGGAGGTTGAGGTGCAGGTGAATCTGACCGCCAAGGTGCGCGGAAACGCCCCCACGCCCGAACTTACCGGTGTGAAAAATACCATTTTGGTCGCTTCCGGCAAGGGCGGTGTGGGCAAATCCACGGTTGCTGCGAACCTTGCGGTGGCTCTTGCCAAGACAGGTGCACGTGTCGGTCTGCTGGACGCCGATTTTTACGGGCCCTCCATTCCGATGATGTTCCGTCTCTCCAAAGTGCCAATCCAAGGCATTGAGCGTGACGGGAAAACCTATATGCTGCCGGTCGTGAAATACGATGTGCAGCTGATGTCGGTCGGTTTCATGATGGAACCCGACAAGGCTCTGGTGTGGCGCGGCCCCATGGTCTCCGGCGCGTTGAAGCAGCTGGCCACCGAAACGGCCTGGAACGATGTCGACTATCTGGTGGTGGATCTGCCTCCGGGGACGGGCGATGTCCAGCTGACGGTGGCGCAAAGCCTGCCGGTGAGCGGGGCGGTGGTTGTGAGCACACCGCAGCAGGTGGCTCTTTCGGATGTGAGGCGTGCAGTTGAAATGTTCCGGGCGGAGGAGATCAACATCCCGATTCTTGGCTTTGTGGAGAACATGGCCTATTTCACCCCCGCCGAACTGCCTGAAAACAAATACTACATTTTCGGCAGTGGCGGATGCCGCCGGCTTTCTGAACAGATGAACATCCCGCTGTTGGGCGAGATTCCGCTTGTCCAGTCCATCGCAGAGGGCGGCGACAATGGCGAACCTGCCGCATTGGATGAGAAATCCCCGGAGGGCGCGGCCTTCATGCACATTGCTGGGGAGGTGGCCAAACAACTTTCGCTGATACAGTTCAATAAAAAGAAATAATAAGCATTAATATCAATACTATGAACGATTTCCAAAAAGAGATATTGGCCGGTATCCCGGATTTTCTTCCGGAAGTGAAACCTTATGACCCGAACATCAACCATGCCCCGAAGCGCAAGGACATACTTACGCCGGAGCAGAAAAAGCTTGCGGTGCGCAACGCGCTGCGCTATTTCGACCCACGTTTTCATGAGACGCTGGCTCCGGAATTTGCTGAGGAGTTGGAGAAATACGGACGCATATACATGTACCGTTTCCGTCCGGACTATCCGATGTATGCCCGTCCCATCGACGAGTATCCGGCCAAGTGCCGTCAGGCGGCGGCCATCATGCTGATGATCCAGAACAACCTTGATCCGGCGGTGGCGCAGCATCCGCACGAACTTATAATCTACGGCGGCAATGGAGCCATTTTCCAGAACTGGGCGCAGTACCGTCTGACAATGAAATATCTGGCCGAAATGACAGAGGAGCAGACGCTGGCCATGTATTCCGGCAACCCTATGGGTCTCTTCCCATCACACAAGGATGCGCCGAGGGTGGTTGTCACCAACGGCATGATGATCCCCAACTATTCCAAACCGGACGATTGGGAGCGTTACAATGCAATGGGTGTCACCCAGTACGGTCAGATGACCGCAGGCTCCTACATGTACATAGGGCCGCAGGGCATTGTGCACGGCACCACCATCACGGTGATGAATGCCGCGAGGAAGCAGGGCGGTGAAATCGCTGGAAAACTGTTTGTGACCGCCGGTCTGGGCGGCATGTCGGGTGCGCAGCCCAAGGCTGGCAACATAGCCGGTGTGGTCTCCATCACCGCCGAAATCAACCCTAACGCCACGCAGAAGCGTTTCCGTCAGGGCTGGGTCGATGAGGTGCATGACAATCTGGAGGAGCTTTTCCGCCATGTGCGCGAATCCATCGCAAAAAAGGAGGCCCGTTCCTATGCCTATCAGGGGAACGTGGTCGATTTGTGGGAATATGCCGCTGAGCATGACATCCATATCGATTTGGGTTCAGACCAGACCTCCCTGCATAATCCATGGGCAGGCGGATATTATCCGGCCGGCCTGAGTTTTGAGGAGTCCAAACGGATGATGGCGGAGCAGCCCGAAAAGTTCCGCGAGGCGGTGCAGGCCAGCCTGCGCCGTCAGGTGGCGGCCATCAACAAACTGACGGCAAAGGGAATGTATTTCTTCGATTACGGGAATGCCTTTCTCCTTGAATCAAGCCGTGCCGGAGCAGATGTGCTCAAACCGGACGGCAGGTTCCGCTATCCTTCCTACGTGCAGGACATCATGGGACCGATGTATTTCGACTACGGTTTCGGCCCGTTCCGTTGGGTCTGCACATCCGGCAAGCCGGAGGATTTGGATGCCAGCGACCATATCGCCATGGAGGTGCTTGCCGAAATAGCGTCACGTTCGCCAAAGGAGATCCAGCAGCAGATGCACGACAACATCCAGTGGATAAAGGGTGCCAAGGCCAACCATCTTGTTGTGGGGTCGCAGGCTCGCATCCTTTACGCTGATGCCGAGGGGCGCATACTTATTGCCGCAGCATTCAACAAGGCGATAAAGGAGGGTAGGATTTCCGCTCCCATTGTGCTGGGTCGTGACCATCACGATGTTTCCGGCACCGATTCGCCCTTCCGTGAAACCTCAAACATCTATGACGGTTCCAGCTTCACTGCCGACATGGCGGTGCAGAATGTGATCGGCGATTCGTTCCGCGGAGCAACATGGGTTAGCATCCATAACGGAGGCGGCGTCGGCTGGGGCGAGGTCATAAACGGCGGTTTCGGCATGGTGATTGACGGCTCCGATGACAGCGACCGCCGCTTGCGCTCCATGCTCTTCTGGGATGTGAACAACGGCATTTCCCGCCGTTC
The DNA here is from genome assembly GCA_002309855.1 of Bacteroidales bacterium UBA1195. Classification (GTDB taxonomy): domain Bacteria; phylum Bacteroidota; class Bacteroidia; order Bacteroidales; family WCHB1-69; genus UBA1195. Next base: position 28,574 of record DBYD01000066.1, on the reverse strand, counting down.
ATGGGCTCGCAACGAAGGTGCCATGTTCGCCATCCGGCGTGCTATGGAGAAAGAGCCGCGCCTGCGCGTGACCGTTCCGAACCTGGTGGATGATGACATTCTGAACCGTTTGTTTCTGTAGAGACAAGGCATGCATTGTCTCTACAGAAACAAAACAAAATGTCACCTGTTATGCGGATGACCACCCTCTGTTACCTGGAACGCGACGGCCGCTACCTTATGCTGCACCGTACAAAGAAGGCGGTGGACGACAGCCATGACAAATGGATCGGCGTCGGTGGCAAGTTTGAGCCTGACGAAAGCCCGGAGGAGTGCATGCTGCGTGAGGTGCGTGAGGAGACCGGCCTGGTTGTGACACGGTGGCGCTATCACGGGATTGTCACTTTCGTCTCCGATGTGGCGCAGAGCGACTACATGCATCTCTTTTCCGCAACGGAATGGGAGGGGACTTTGCATCCGTGTGACGAAGGAGAACTGCAATGGATACCCAAGAATGAACTCGGCCGCCTGAACCTGTGGGAGGGCGACCGGGTTTTCCTTTATCTTATGGCGCAGGAGCGGCCATTCTTCTCCCTGAAGCTCACCTATCACGGCGACCTGCTGGTGGAGTCGGTCCTGGACGGGGTGCCGATTGATGCGGACAAATACAAAATCCGATGACCTTTTCCGCCGCTGGAAAACGGTTTGTACTGTTCGGTGCAATTGAGGCGGCGGTGCTCTGCTGTGTGTGTGCCTTGCTCTTCCGTTGGAATGCATTGTCCGGTGAAAAGGGATTCCATACACTTGGTGAAATCCGGGAGGAGGGTGTGATTCATGTCGGGGTGCTGATGAATCCGATGGAATACTATCTGCACCATGGCAAGGTTGGAGGTTTTGCCTACGAACTTGTTCAGGTGATTGCCGATTCGATGCTGGTTAAGCCATCATTCCATGTCTATTACACCTACGAGGACATCAATATGGCGTTGCTGCGGAACGATGTTGACCTTCTGGCTGCGGCGGAAACCCCGACACCGGAATGGCGCGCCTTCTTCTCCTTCACACACCCTTTGTTTGTCTCGGATGTAGTTTCCCTTTCCCGTCGCGGTTCCTCCGATTCGGCAGTGGATTTCGGGACGCTTCCATCTCCGGTGTTTGCCGGATTGTCGGCACGTGTGCTACGTGAACATCCCCAATGGCGACTGCACATCTATCGCACGTCGGAGGATCAGCTGCTGGAGGTTATGGACCGTGATGGAGAGCCTGATGCCGCTCTGGCGATGGGAGTGTACTGGCGGGCATACTCGGCGTTGTTTCCAAATCTGGCGGTAAAGGACACACTGCCTGGGAGGTTGCCGTTATGCTGGGCGGTGCGTTGTGGCAACGACTCCCTTTTGCTGGCTGTGGAAAGAATTTTGAAGAATTTCGGAAAGGAGCGTGATTTTGCGCGGCTTCGCAGGAAATACACCGACCCCAATTCCAGTGAGCGCAACCGCATGGCGGAAAATTCCCGCCGGATACCTTTCGGTTCAATCTCCCGTTATGATGACCTGCTGAAAAAATATTCGGCAGAGCATGGTGTGGACTGGCGGCTTATGGCTGCGCTCATCTATCAGGAATCAAAGTTTCATCTGGATGTGATTGGGAAGGGCAATACCATAGGTCTGATGCAGTTTGCCCCGGCCACAGCCTCACGGTTTGGGGTGCATGCCGCCTCTTCGCCTGCCAGACAGATTGAGGGCGGCTGCCGTTATGTTGAGGCACTCAAGCGGAAAATCATGCGTGAGGGGGTGACCGATTCAATGCAGATTGTGCCGATGATTGTGGCGGCCTACAATGCCGGCGGAGGGCACCTGACCGATGCCATCGCACTGGCGCGTGAGGTTGATGGGCTTGACCCGACCAGGTGGGAGGGAGGAGTGAAGGAGGCCCTGCTGCTTTTGGCGGATTGGAAACACTACCGTATGCCGGTTGTGAAAAACGGCAGCTATCACGGTGGCCGCCATACACTGCGGTATGTGAAGGCTGTGATGGAGCGCACCGCACATTATCAGGCGGTGGTGGACAGGGACAGCCTTGTTGAAATCCGCTGATCCGCTATTCGTCCGGTTTTTCGGATCTCCTTTTTTCAAGCCGGTGCTCCAGCCATTTGAAGAACCAGTTGGTGATCAGTATTGCAATGGAGGAGACCATGGCCTCCTTCCACAGTCCGTAGCCGCACAGGCATCCCACAGCGGCGGAACACCACAGGGTTGCGGCTGAATTCAGACCGTGGATTGAAACGCCGTCCTTCAATATCACGCCTGCGCCCAAAAAACCGATGCCTGTCACCACTTGGGAGAGCACCCGCAGGTTGTCGTTGTTGACCGGACCTCCCGCCTGGATTGAAGCTGTGATGATGGTTTCGGAAATTAAGATGAAGGAGCATGCGCCGATGGCGACCAGCGTATTGGTCACGAGTCCGGCGTTCCTTTTGCGGATTTGCCGTTCCAAACCGATGCAGAACCCGAAAAAGAGTGCGCATGCAATCCTGAATATATAAATGTATATGTCCATATTAAAGCTGTTTGTCAAATTTGTATCATTTCAACACTATTTTCAGTTTTGCGAACTGTATCAGCATGGTCTTCTGTCCGAGCTGGTCGAACGTGATGATGACCTTGCCGTTACTGCCGGTTTCTAAGATTTCGTCCAAGGTTCCAAGACCGAATTTGTTATGATACAGTCTCATTCCTGTTTCAAGTTGCTGCGTGTCCGTCACCAGGTCGCCCAAAGTAAGACTTTCCGGTGCGGGAATGGAAGGAGCGGCCGGACGTGTGGCTGTTGTGTTACCAGTACGGAATACCGGTCTGGAAACAGGTTTTGAGTATGCCTGTTCCTTGGTGCTGTATGTGGTTCGTGACCTGAAAGTCGGGGCTGTTGTTTCATTGCGTCTTCTGACCGTTTTGGATTCAACATATACCGGAAGCGTATATTTTGAATCAATTTCTTGTATGAAACGGCTTGGTTCGTGAATGTTGGTGCTCCCGAACGTAAAGCGTGCATGTGCCAGGGAGAGGCACAGATGCCGCTGTGCGCGTGTTATGGCCACATAAAAAAGCCTGCGTTCCTCCTCAAGTTCCGCTGATGAGGAAACCATGAAGCTTGGAAAAAGGTTCTCCTCCAGTCCGGTTATAAAGACGCTTGGAAATTCCAATCCTTTGGCGGCGTGGATGGTCATCAGTTTTATACGGTCACCGGCATCCTTTTCATCCTCATCGCCTGTAGTCAGCAGTGACACTTCGTTCATGAACAGGTCCAAGGAGGGGAATTGCGGCGGACGTTCCTCACCGGTCTCCATGTCGATGGGGTTGTCCGGCTCCTTTTCCACAAAGCCTTTCATGGCATTGAAAAGTTCTCCGAGGTTCTCATAGCGTTCAGGCTCATCCTCCATGGAACGCAGTTCCTGTGTCATGCCGGAGGTGTCCGCAATATATTTGCCAAGCTCAAAGGCGTTTTTCTCGGTTAGAAGTGTCTGGTAAGATTTGATTTTCTGGATGAAATCATCTATTTTCTTGAATGTTGCGGGAGAAAGTGCAAGACCATGGCTCTCCGGCTGGCAGAGGCATTTCCAGAGAGAGACATTGCTTTGGCTGGCTGCAGTCATCACCTTTTCCATTGTGGTGAGACCGATTCCACGTTGCGGCTTGTTGATGATCCGGCGCAGAGATTCGTCATCGTTCGGATTGATGGTCAATCTGTAATAGGCTAAAATATCCTTTATTTCAGCTCGTTTGTAAAATGACATGCCGCCATAGATGCGATAAGGGAGTCCTTTGCGCCGCAAATATTCCTCAAACGGGCGCGATTGGCTATTGTTCCGGTAAAGGATGGTGAAATCACTGTTCTGCAGATTGTTCTCTTTCTTCTGCTGTATAATTTCATCAATAACAGCTTCCGCTTCAGTGTGATCGTCATCTGTCTCAAGAACCTTGATTTTTTCACCTTCGGTGTTGGATGTCCAGATTGTTTTGGGAATCTGCTTGATGTTGTGTTCAATCACATTGTTGGCGGCAGCAAGAATGTTCCTGGTCGAACGGTAGTTCTGTTCCAGCTTGTATAGCGTATAGTCCGGATAATCCTCCTTGAAATTCAATATATTCTGGATGTTCGCCCCACGGAAGGCATAAATGCTCTGTGCATCGTCGCCAACCACGCAGAGATTTTCGTTCAGGGCGGCCAGCTTGCGGACAATCTGGTACTGTACGTAGTTGGTGTCCTGGTACTCATCCACCAGAATGTACTGGAATTTGTGCTGATATTTGTAGAGCAGTTCCGGAAAGTCGCGGAGCAGTAGGTACATATAGAAGAGAAGGTCATCAAAATCCATTGCGTCCGCACGGTGCAGCCGGTTGTTGTAGCGGCGGTAGATTTCGCCCATTGCCGGGATTTTCCTCTGGACATTCTCCTGCTGTAGCAGTTGGTTGTTGTTGTATTCGTCCGGATCCATCAGGTTGGATTTGGCGGAGGAGATCACATTGAGCACCATTGTGGGCCGGTATACCTTGTCATCCAGATTCAGCTCCTTCAAAATGCTTTTGACCAATGCTTTCGAATCATCTGTGTCGTATATGGTGAATTTGGGTGTAAAGTTTATGTATCCGGCTTCTATGTGCAGGATTTTGCTGAAGATGGAATGGAAGGTGCCCATCCATACATTGCGCCCGTTGCTGTCCCCCAACAGCTGGCATATTCGGTTTCGCATCTCTTCCGCAGCCTTGTTGGTGAAAGTAAGAGCCAGAATGTGGAAGGGGCTTATCCCTTGTGAAATTAGATATGCGATACGGTGGGTGAGAACCCTTGTCTTGCCTGAACCGGCTCCGGCAATGACCATCATTGGGCCATTTTCATGCCGTACTGCGGCTTCCTGCGCTTCATTTAGTCCTTGAAATATGTACATTGATTTTATTAATAACAATATTTGCAGTTATTTACGCATACGGGATGGCATGAATCCCATCTGTTCACGGTATTTTGCCACAGTACGGCGGGCGATGTTGTAGCCTTTCTTTTTCAAAATGTTTCGCAATTCATCGTCTGTCAGTGGTTTGTTTTTGTCCTCTTCCTGGATGGTATCCTGTATGATTTTCTTTATTTCTCGTGAGGAGACCTCTTCGCCCTCCTTTTCCATTGATTCGGAGAAGAAAAATTTAAGCGGATACATGCCGTATGGAGTCAGGACATATTTGCTGCTGGTAATGCGGGAGACTGTGGAGATATTCATGCCTATTTTTTTAGCTATGTTTTTAAGTATCATTGGTTTGATGGTAGTTTCATCACCCGTCTGGAAAAAGGTGCGCTGGTAGTCAATGATGCTCTCCATGGTTCGGAAAAGGGTGTTTTCGCGCTGGTTCAGGGATTCGATGAACCATTCTGCGGCTGTCACCTTCTGCCGTACAAAATCCATTGCGATTTTCCGTTCGTTTTTGCTTATGTTTTTCTTTTCACGAATCTCCTCAAACAGATTCCGGTAGGCTTTCCTGACACACAATTCGGGAATGTTGTATTTTGGCATGCTCAGTTCCAGATGGCCTGTCTTGTCATCGTAATAGACCACAAAATCAGGGGATATGTATGCAGCTTCCCTTTCAATGTCGTTGTTGGTGTATCCCGGTTTGGGATCCAGTTTTACCAGCAGGGCCATTGCTTTCCGGAAATCCTCATCACTGCAACGCATTTTAGTACGTATTTTGTCATAGTTCTTGTTGGTGAATTCCGGAAAGGTTTTGGCGATAATACCGGTGGCAAGCGCAGTGGTAGGGTTTTTCGGCATCCTTTCCAACTGCAGCAGAAGGCATTCCTGCAGGTTTGTGGCACCTACACCGGCCGGTTCTATCCGGTGGATGATTTGCTGGATAATCTGTTCGATTTTTTCCGGAGTCACACGGATGTTCATATTGAAAAGCAAATCATTGGAAATCTCCTTGGCGTTGCGTTGAAGGTAACCGCTTTCATCAATGTTTCCCAAAATGTATTCTGCTGTCTGATGGTCTTCCTCATTAAACTGGAACATACCTAATTGCCGTTTCATGGTCTCCAGAAAGCTGTCGTTGGAGACAATGGGCATTTCCCTTTCCTCGTCATCGGGTGAGTAGTTGGAAATGTGGCGGTAGAGCGCATCATTGTCCTCATCATCCGAAAAAAAGTCCATCATTTCATTTTCGGTCTCGTATTCATATTCAGGTATATCATTCTCCTGTTCCGTATCCTGTCCATTGTCTGGCGGTGTGTCCGATGTCAGGTCATATTCCTTTTCGTTTTTCTTGTCATTCTTATCATCCTCATCGTAATCTGCGATTTCCAAAGCAGGATTGTCCACAAGTTCCTGTTGGATGCGTTGCTCCAACTGGAAGGAGGGGACCTCCAGCAAACGGGTGAATAAGATTTGTTTAGGAGATAGTTTCTGCCCTAATTTAAGGTTTTGTTCCTGTTTGAGTGTTGCCATTTTTGTGATGCCGGTTTGTAGGATGGTTATTTTGTTGATAGTAGTTGTTGCTGATGGTAACTGATCAGTCCTTCAATAGGATATCGTACAATCCGTGTGACGGAATACCCTTCCTGTGCGAACACCTCGCGAAGAATGTCCTGCATCAGATAGGCGACTGATCCGACAAAGCAGATGGGGTAGGTTTCCGCTTCTGGGAACGGCCGGATGTATTCCCGCACAAATTCGGTGAATGACTGACGCACAATTCCGGTCAAATCCGGATATTCCATAGCATGATCCAATATGAAGCGTGAGAAGGGTGCGATAAAACGGTTGGGTTTGTCCTGTTGGTAGAGACCGTTCAGGATTTCTTCAAACGATAAGTGAAAATGGGTGTATGTTGCGCGTTTAAGTTCCGGGGAAACCTGATTTTTCAGGTATCGGGTCAGAAAAAGTTTGCCGATATGGAGGCCGCTACCTTCATCGCCCAAAAAGTAGCCGAGGGAGATAGCATTTTTTACAATGTTTTCCCCATCGTAAACACATGAATTGGAGCCTGTTCCGAGGATACAGGCGATTCCTTTCCCTCTTCCACAGGCGGCTCTGGCGGACGCCAGTACGTCATGCCCTGCAAAAATGGAAGCATTCGGGGATATTGATGAAAGTGCTTCGGTGATCAATTGGATTTTGGAAGGGGTGGAGCATCCGGATCCGTAAAAATGTATTTCGCGGATAAACTCACGCTCTTCCGGTGAAAGGGGAGGGAGCAGCTCTTCCACAACAATCCGACGGATTTCTTCGACGGACATGTAATAGGGGTTGATGCCACCGGTATTTATTTGCTTCTCAAGTCCTTTTTCGGAAACCAACGCCCAATTGGTGGATGTTGATCCGCTGTCCGCCGTCAATATAGTGCTGTACATGATGATTTTATGTTATTCCTATGTGGTTATCACTTCAGTTTGTAATATTATTATAACGATAATCACATTAAAATAATATGTAAAAATCAAAGAAAAATGCATTCCTTGTATTTTTTTACCAACTTTATTTGGAATAGGGCAGCTATGGTGTTGTAAACAATACGGAAATTCAAGTGTCAATATTTGGCAACACGGCGCGGATAGAGTTTGTTAATTGTAAATCATTATGTAAATTATATGGAAATTTATCTATAATTTACATATACTTACATATAATTTACATACAAGTAATTATGTTAGTTGTAAAATTACCTATATATTACAATAAATCAATATTTTAATGCATTAATTTTATGTGATGATGCAGATAAATGTTCGCTTTGGACAATAATTTACAAATATTAGTTTTAAATAATATAAAATACTAAATAACAATAAATATATTATTATTATCATAATTATTACTTTAAATAAATTTGTAATTTGTTTGTTAATTATTGGCGATTTTTTGGGGAAATTATTAATGGTGGGTTGGCGTGTTTGAAAAAATGTTATCTTTGCAAAAACTTGTAAATAGCATTGTGAATTCGTAACTAATTGTAAATAGACACCATGAAAGAGAGACTGAAATCATTGTTGCAGGAAATGGGGATGTCACAAGCGGAATTTGCCGATTATATCGGTGTGGGAAGACCCAGTATCACACATATAATGACCGGAAGGGATAAAACCAGTCAGACTGTTGTCTCCAAAACTCTGCTTAAATTTCCGGAAATTAATCCAATGTGGTTGTTAAAAGGGGAAGGTGAAATGTACCGGCCCCATTCGGAGAAATCGGTCCGGCCTTCAGAGCCTAAAGAGGATATGCTTGAAGATGAGAGGCAACCTTTGTTGAAGACGGATGTGGAACCTACTGAAATCCAGGCCACTCTGTTTGATGAGGAATTGTCTTCGTCTCATCAGCCGGTCCAACCTGTCCAACCGGTAAACGTACCTATTGGACCCACTGTAAAAAAACAACCGGTTAAGCAGGAATCCACAGAGGATGTCGTTAAGCCCTCGGCTCCGGAAGAGTTTTCAGCTCCACCCTCCATCTCCTCACCAACTCCATCTGCTGAAAAGCCGGATGCTTTTGTTAAAGGCAAACCGCGTAAACTCAGGAAAATCGTCTTTTTCTATGACGATCATTCGTTTGAAGAATATTGGCCTGAAGAATGGTAAATCTTTTGTTTTAGTTCCGTGTGAAAACGGAGTATGCTGTAAAATAAACGGTCATCTGCCAGGTCGTTGCCAGAAATGTAGCGGTAGTGTAGTCCTTTCACTTTGTCCAGATGGTTTAAGAAAGGGGTATATAATTCATATTCAGTATATTGTAATGGCAAAAGAAAACTGAAGGATTCCAATGGGAGGGCATCCTTTGACAATAGTGCGGTTATTTCGTTCCAACGCCGCAGGTCATCCGGATTGTCGTGGGCATATTGCGGATCGTTGAGGTCCAGGGTCTCAGGAATGTCATCATCCATAAAGAGTGACAGTTGGTTAGGCAGCGTTTTGTTTTTGTTTTTTATTTTATGCAGGGATGAGGTATGGAATCCTACAAGACTGTTGGTCTGTTCTTCCGCAAAGTTTCGCAAGATGAGTGGCAGGAATTTTCCGGGACGTTTGGCGTAGAAAACGTCAAAATGGCATTCGGAATCAATGTATCTGTAAGGGAATGCATTCCTGAAACCCCAATTGGTGGCGGCATGCAGCATCCCCAGCCATTCCCAATCCGTTTCTGCCGGTTGTAGCCCCAAAATGGCGTAATGCGGCAAATGCAGCGGTTCGGAATGGATGTTGACCATCCTGGGTTCCGCAATTCCGAAAGCATTACGGTTGTTTCTCATGGCTGTTTGGGGATTTGGACGGTTGTAGTCATGTTGGATCGTATGGTGAAGGTCTTGCTGATGGTCTCCACGGTCCGGACTGATTCTTTGGGGCGGAAAACTAAAGTGTAGGTTCCCGGTTGTAGCAGGATTGATTCCTGAATGTCCGCATCCCTCAAGTTATACACCCACTCCAGCTGTGAGCCCCGCATCACGTAAAGGCTGCCGGTTCCCATCCTGTTTTTCTGTATGATGGCGGTGCCGGGAGCGGGGATTTTGATTTGGGTTGTGGTGCTTTGGCTGATTTTGACCTGGGGAATGGTCAGACGTGGCATGCAGAGAATCTCCAAATCGTATTTTCCAACCAGATATTTGTCAGTCATGTCAAAATACTGCACATTGATGGTCTGACACGAATCCGCCTGCCGGACTATGATGGGAATCTGGCGGTAGCGGTCACTTTGGCCGGAAATCACTTTCACCTGAAGACTGCCTTGTGGCACTTGGATGGGGATGATGTTATGGCGGCCAGGTGTAAGTTTGACAGAATCGACAGAGACTGGTGGAAGGGTATGTACCGTGATTTTGTATTCCGGCATCGGGTTGATGAGGAGCGTGTCAGGAACGCCACGTGTGTTCATCGTATGAATCAGGTTGTAACGGATTTTGTGGCTATAACTGTCCTCAAAAGTCATGTTCACATTGGTCTCCGTCGGGTTGCCGGATTGGTCCAACAGGCTCACCTGACAGGTGGTAGGATGGAAAATCTGATCAATTATGACATGTAGGGCGTTGTCGAAATCCGCTTCGCCGGAAGCGTCAATGTAGTTGCCGATGCATCGCAGGTCAGATTCGAAATTACCTCCGATACCGATAATGAATGGTTTGAGGATGATCCCTTTGCGTTGGAGTGCGTGAGAGACGGCGCATGGGTCGCCCGAACACTCCTCAATGCCGTCGGTAATGAGCACCACCACATTCCGTATATTGCCGGTGGCCGGTGGAAAATCCTTTTCGCAGGCCAGCAGAGATTGGGCGATTGGTGTGGTGCCTTTCGGATACAGGGTTTTCAGTTTCTGCTTCACGCGCGCGAAATTGTTATAGGAAAAAGGCACCTCCAGTTTGGTGTCATGGCAGTCATGCAGTTTGCTTTCCGCCTGATGACCATATACGCGCAGGGCAATCTGCAGGTCAGGATAGCTTTCCAGAGAATCCACCATTTTGGAAAGCAGCCGGTTGGCGATATGTATCTTTTTGTCGCTCTGCCATTCCCCCCACATGCTGTTGGAGGCGTCAAAAATAAAAAGGATGCGTGTCAGTGTGGGAAGATTTTTGTTGGTGACGGATTGGGCATTCCCTAACAGCGGGAGGCAAAAGCAACAGCAGAGTAAAATCCGGCGGCAAGCGTTCATGTCAAATCTTGTCGAAAGGGGCGAATTCAAACTTAATGTCTTTAATGGTCAGTTGCAGATAACTGCGCCCCTGCCATTCGTTCTTTTCTATGTGATAGCAGATGTGGAAAGGCTCCTTTTTCCGGATCCGCTCTTCATACTGTCCAAGGTCAAATGCAATTGCCGAAAGGGGAAAACTGCGTTGTTCCGGCTGGTATATAATCAGTTTCAAATGATTTTTTCCGACAATATGGCATGAATCCGCCAGCACATTCTTGGTAATGAAGAGGGGGGACATGTTTTCTGGTCCGAATGGTTCGAATGCATTCAGCACATCGTAGAACCTGTTGTTGATTTCGTCCAAGGAAATCTCCTCGTCAATGTCAATTGTAGGGTACATGGAAGTTTCCTGGATGGAGGAGGCGACAGCCTTTTCAAATGTGTCCACAAATTCATCCAGTTTCTCCGGTTTCAATGAGAGCCCTACAGCATAGGTGTGTCCGCCGAAATGTTCCAGCAGATGGCTGCATTTGCAAACCGCACTGTAAAGGTCGAATCCCTGTACGGATCTTCCCGAACCTGTAATTATGTCATTGCTCAGGCTGAGGACGATGGTGGGTTTGTAAAACCTTTCCACCAAACGCGAGGCAACAATGCCGATCACTCCCTTGCTCCATTCCGGATGATAGACCACCAGGGCGCGTTTGTCCTTGAAAGATAAATCTTCGTCAATGATATGGATGGCCTTTTGTGTGATTTCGGAATCCAGCTCCTTGCGCTTGGAGTTGTGCTGGTTGATGAGTTCGCCCAACTCTTTGGTCTTCTCCTCTTTTTCGCTAATAAGCAGATGGACGGAACTGCGTCCCGTTTTCATGCGCCCCGCCGCATTGATGCGCGGCCCCACATTGAACACCAAGTCGTTGATTCTTACCAATTGGTTGAAAATGGTCCCCTTTTTCATGGTTTCAGAATCCTTGTTGCGGATAATGTGGCTGTAGGAGAGGATGGATTCAATCCCTTGCCTTGGACGTTTGTTGATAAGTTGCAGTCCCCAATAGGCCAGAATGCGGTTTTCACCAGTAATCGGCACAATGTCGGAGGCGATACTGATGACCACCAAATCCAGAAAGCGGTATACCTCCTCTTTTGGAATCCCGTTTTTCTGCGCCAGCGCCTGTGCCAGTTTGAACCCCACGCCGCATCCGGAAAGCTCCTTGAACGGATAGGGGCAGTCCTTCCGTTTGGGATCCAATACCGCGTAGGCCTCCGGAAGGGTGTCATCGGCCAGATGATGGTCACATACGATGGTGTCAATGCCGTAACTGTTTGCCAAGGCAATCTGCTCGTGGCATTTGATGCCGCAATCCAGCACAATCATCAGGGTGAAGCTTTTCTCATGGGCATATTCAACCGCTTGGTTGGAAATGCCATAGCCTTCGTTGTAGCGATCCGGCACATAGTATTCCATGGGCAGGTCAAACCGTTTCAGGAAAGAGAACATCAGAGCCACTGCAGAGGTGCCATCCACATCATAATCTCCAAAAATGAGTGTTTTCTCCTTTTCCTGACAGGCTTTTTGGATGCGTTGGACCGCTCTGTCCATGTCTTTCATGAGAAAAGGGTCATAAAGTTCTGCCAATTTGGGTTTGAAAAAGCGGACGGCCTCTTCCGGATTGTGGATGCCACGAAGGGTGAGTAACTTGGCTAAAGACTTGGAAATATGAAAGTTATTTTCCAAATCAAGTACCGCTTGACGGTCAAAATCCGTATGCACAATCCAACGTTTCTCCATGTATCGTATAAACGTGCAAAAGTAATAAATTTATTTATATGTCATTCGCTACAGACAAAAAAAAATGGAGATATTTTTAAAAAAAAGAGAGGAGGGATGTCTAACTTTTTAGTACTTTTGAAAAAAATTTCCGGATGCTGTGGCATTCGGGGGAAAGAAAAAGGGAGTGTAAGATGAACAAAGAACGTATTTTTATTAAAATTAAGGAATTACAAGATAAAATGGAAGTGTTGGACCAGCGTTTGTCCAACCCGGAAGAGCCGGTTTCCGCTTTGGATTTGGACACACAGCTGATGTATTTGCGGCTGATGTATGACAGATACCTGTCATTGCGGGATGAAAACCGTCCGGAAGAGAAACGGCGTGCATCCAAGGGTCGCAAGGATGTGCCGGATGTGGAAGCGGAAGAGGTGGTGGAACAGCCGGAGTCGAATGAAACTTCCCTGCCGCTTAAGTTTGCAGAGGAGGAACCGGCAGAGGTTCAGCCCAAAAAGCAGGTGTCGGAGCGCAAACCAAAGAAGGCCGCTGCCGCAACGGCAGTAGTGCAGCCTGCTGTATCGGAGCATCAGCTGGAAACAGTGCCGGAGCAGCCTGAAACCTTGGAAGAAGATGGCAATGATGCTTCAATGGAAGTTTCAGGGACATCAACGGCATCCGAAGAGGAACATTCTGAAAACAAAGAACCTGAGGTCGTGGAAGAACCTAAGTCGGAGGAAATGCCGGAAGTGGATCTCAATCTGATGGAGGAGGAGCCCCAGGTTCATGACATAGACTTGAATGCCATTGAATTTGAAGACGAACCCGATGGTGATGAGGACGATGAAGTGCCGGTTTCTTCCAAAAAGACATCCGATGATGCCTATGCCCCCTATTATCCCGGTCTGAACCCGAAAGCCATGGAGGGCGAGCCTGAAACCGGATTCCCTTCCTATTCCGGCAAAAGTGGCCTGACGTTGGGTGAGCATTTTGCCAATCAGTTCCCCTCACTGAACGACCAGCTTTCCCACAAAAAAGGGGAGGACCGCAGCCTTGGGAGTCGTAAGCAGCGTGACCAGATCAATGACCTTACTAAGTCTATCGACCTGAACCTCAAATTCACCTTTGTAAGGGAACTGTTCAACGGGAACGCCAAACTGCTTTCTGAGGAATTGAACAATCTGAATGAATGTGTCAGGTTGGAAACCGCGTTGTCCCTGTTTGAGGAGATGAAACAGAAATACCGCTGGAAAGAGGAGGCGGAGGCTGTTCAGCAGTTGTACGAGCTGATTTTACGGAAATTTGCCCGTTAGTTTTTTATCATTTTTTGTGCAGATGAGTGACATTACAATACAGGAGGTCAAACGGAGGTACGGTATCATTGGCACTTCGCCTGCCATCGACAGGGCCATCCAGGTGGCCGTTCAGGTGGCTTCCACCGATCTGACTGTGCTGATAAACGGAGAAAGCGGTGTGGGTAAGGAGAATTTTCCAAAAATCATTCACGACCACAGTGCGGAACGCAAGCACCGTCCATACGTGGCCATCAACTGCGGTGCCATTCCGGAGGGAACGGTCGATTCCGAACTGTTCGGTCATGAGAAGGGTTCCTTTACCGGTGCGGTCGGTGAGCGTAAAGGCTATTTTGAGGAGGCTGACGGAGGAACTATTTTTCTGGATGAAGTGGGTGAGTTGCCCGCCTCCACACAGGCGCGGCTGCTCCGTGTGCTGGAAACTGGGGAGTTTATGAGGGTCGGCTCTTCGGAGAGCCGCAAGACAAATGTTCGTGTGGTTGCAGCCACCAATGTCAACATACCGGATGCCATCGCCTCCGGAAAATTCCGTGAGGATCTCTATTACAGGCTAAATACGGTACCGATAGTGATTCCGCCGTTGCGGGAGCGGAAGGAGGACATCCTGTTGCTTTTCCGCAAATTCGCCTTTGATTTTTCTGAAAAATACCGGATGCCGGAGGTGGAGCTGACACCGGAAGCCCAGATGGCGATGCTGCAGTATTATTGGCCTGGGAATGTCCGTCAGCTTAAAAATGTGACGGAACAGATTTCCATTATTGAGCAGGAGCGGACAATCACTTTGGAAACGCTGAAGAAATACATTGATTTAAATGACATCCCCTCCACATTGCCAGTTTTGTACGGCCACCGGCAGCAGCAGAAAACGTCAGATGCCTCATTTGAAAGAGAGCTGATTTTCAAGTTTTTGGCAGACATGCAGAAAGACATCAACGAATTGAAACGGTATGTTTCCCATTTGAACGGCAAGGAGGGCGGTGGGGGGCCGTCGGAAGAGGCACCTGTTGCTCCGGCACATTTCCTGTTGGACGATCCGGTGCCGCCTGCCACCGGACATATCCCCGCAGATCCGATTTCGGTGGATGCGGAAATCATTCCAGATTCGCTTTCTTTGCAGGAGAAGGAAAAAGAGATGATTGTAAAGGCTTTGCTAAAAAATAACGGACGGCGCAAGGAGACTGCGGCCGATTTGGGCATTTCCGAACGCACATTGTACCGTAAATTAAAGGAATATCAATTGGATACAAAATGAGTTCTCATATTGGGACCGGAAACTGGGTTGGCAAATCCGTCACATGCTGCATCGCGTTGTGCTTCCTGCTGATGACCGGCTGCTCGGTTCATTATTCCTTTTCTGGTGTGGATATTGCGCCAGAGGTGCGGACTGTTTCGGTGAAGCAGTTTCGGAACAACGCCTCCATGGTCAACTTGAAATTAGCCAATGAGTTGACTACCAAGTTGAAAGAAAAATTCCAATCTCAGACAAAACTGATGGTGACCGACCAGATGGGTGATTTGCAGTTTGAAGGGCAGATCACCGATTATGCGGTCACCGCTACGGCTGTCGGCAGTGATAAGGCGGCCATGAACAGGTTGACCATTACGGTCAGGGTCAAGTTTGTCAATACTTTGGACGAAAAAAAGAGTTATGAAACCACTTTTTCCCGTTATGCCGATTTCAGCAGCTCCAAAACGTTGGAGCAGGTGCAGGATGCGCTGGTTGCGGAAATTGTGGAGGCATTGATAGATGACATTTTTACAAAAGCAGTAACAAATTGGTGATTATGATAATGGAAAAAAACGAATTCAGCCGTATTTGTAAAGATTTCTGCATCCATCCTGCCGCAGTTGAGGGTTTGTCGGAGGTGGTGGCGCGTTATCCCTATTTCCAGCTTGCACGGCTGATGGCCTGCTTTGGACGGCATGATGTTGCTGAAAATGCGGCGTTGGCGTTCAGGATGGAAGACCGGAATTTTCTGTACCGCTTCCTATCCGGAAAGCTACACTTGGAGACAGAGGAGGAGGCCTCTGTTTTGGATGCTGTTTCTGCACATATTCCCAAGGAGATTCATTCTGAAAACGGACGTTCTGCCTTGCAGGTGCTTGATGACATGCTTGAAAAGTTCAAAACCAATCCGCCTAAGATCGCTACGGTTTCCGCCGATTTTCCGGAAGAGGAGGTTTATGAGGATTTGGGCAAAAGCAGCAACATGGAGCGCATGAACTTTGTCAGCGAAACCCTTGCCAGGCTATATGTCGAGCAGAAGGAATACGACCGCGCTGTCAAGGTTTACAAGGTGTTGATGGAAAAGCACCCTGAAAACAGCGAAGCCTATTCCGCTGCCATTGAATCGGCCAAAAACATGAAGAACGCCTAAATATTTTTTTTTGGAATGATACTCAGTGTCCTCTACATTCTTTTGTCAGGTATAGCCCTTCCGATGGGCGGTATCCAAATGCAGAAAATGTGGCATAACCAGTTGGGGGATGTCTATTCGGTCGGTTTGGGTTCCGCCGCCTGTTTGGGCGGAGCGTTGGCTGCCATGATGGGATGGTCCATCCCTGTGGGGGCCTATCTGATATGTCTTCTCGCCGCTATACTCGGAGCCCTGTTCTATGTGTTCCTCAACAACACCCGTTTCATCACCTTCGGGATGCTTTTCGGATCGCTGATCGGCTCTTTCGGCACGATTGTGGCCAACAACACCACGCCTGAGAACCTGCAACTCTATTACCGTTGGGCCGGTTGCTCGTTCAAGGTGTCGGGCTATCATCCTTACATATATTATTTGTCTTTCCTGTTGTTTGCAATCGGCCTGTTCAGTGCCTGGCAGTTTGTGCGTCACAAACGCCATTCAAATGTATATTATTTCTTGAACCTTAACCTATTGGTGATTTCTGTGATTGCTGTGTGCGGCATTGTTGGCATGATTTCCCTGACGGTGCCTAATCTGGTGCGGATTATTTTCAAGAACTGCTCCCTTTGGAAGGAGTCCCTATGGTCCATTCTGATCAGTACGGTACTGTTGGCCATCACCTTTGTCATTACCGAATTCAGCAAAGGATTCTACCTGCCGATTTCCGCCACCATGTCCATTATCGCATTTCCGATGGTGGTTTTCCTGATGAAGTCGGAAAAAGACCACCCAAGCCAATAAGTGATGGTGTTGAGATTCAGTTTGTTTCCTAAAATACAAAATTTATCTGGCGCAGATTGGGAATCATTTGTGAAAAAGTTGTACTTTTGCAGCCGCAAAAAATAACACAGATAGTAATAAATAAAAGTTAAAATGTATACTGCAGTTATTGTACTTATCATTATTGTCGCCGTCCTTTTGGGTGCGGTTGTTCTGCTGCAAAATTCCAAAGGCGGAGGTCTGGCTTCCGAGTTTTCATCCTCCAACCAGATTATGGGGGTGCGCAGAACTTCTGATTTTTTGGAGAAAACCACTTGGACGTTGGCCATTGTGCTGGTGGTGTTGAGCTTCATCACCTGCTTTATGGGTCGTAGCGCCTATCAGAAGAAATCGGATGGTGGCAGCAAGGCCCAGCAGGGGCAGAGCGCGGCCGCACCGATGACCCAGCCTGCTGCAACGGCGGCTTCGGATGCCGCACCTGTGGAATCGGCTCCGGAAGCAGCGGAATAAAGCGATTGCTGCAATCCTTTCAGATGGTGGATGCGTATATTTTAGGCATCGAATCATCCTGTGATGACACTTCAGCCGCAGTGCTGTGCAATCGTCGGCTGTTGTCAAATGTCATTGCCGGACAGGAGGTGCATGCCCAATATGGCGGGGTGGTGCCCGAACTTGCATCGCGTGCTCACCAGCAGAATATCGTACCGGTTGTGGATGCCGCCTTGAAAAAAGCCGGTATTGGGGCAAAGGATCTGCACGCGGTTGCCTTTACCAGAGGTCCCGGGTTGCTCGGATCGTTGATAGTGGGTGTCTCCTTTGCCAAAGCGTTTGCCTACAGTCTACGGCTTCCTTTGGTGGAAGTGGATCATTTACAGGGGCATATCCTTTCCCATTTCATTTTTCGGGATGGGTGCGAACAGCCCAGTTTTCCCTTTTTGTGTCTGCTTGTTTCCGGCGGACACACGCAGATTGTAAAAGTTGGTTCGCCATCTGAAATGCAGGTGGTTGGTTCCACAATTGATGATGCGGCCGGTGAAGCCTTTGACAAGGCGGCCAAAATTTTGGGTTATCCATATCCGGGCGGTCCTGTAATCGACAAGCTTGCACAAACCGGCAATCCTCATGCTTTCACCTTCAGTGAAGCTCATTTGCCCGGTTATGATTACAGTTTCAGCGGATTAAAGACATCATTCCTCTATTTCATGCGTGATCGTCTGAAGGATAATCCGCATTTTGGAGAGGAAAATGCGGCCGATTTGTGCGCCTCTTTCCAATATGCGGTATGCCATTCCCTTATGAAAAAGGTTGTGAAGGCCGCCCGTGATTTGAAGATCAGTGAAGTGGCCATTGCGGGGGGTGTCTCGGCCAATTCCGGACTGCAGCAGGCATTGCGGGAGGCTGGGGAGAAATACCGCTGGAACATACATATTCCCACCCTGAGTTTCAGCACCGACAATGCGGCCATGATAGCCATTGCAGGCTATTACAAATACCTGAAAGGGGAGTTTTCCGATTATAATGTTGCTCCCTACACGCGGAGCGAAATGCGTTGAAATCATTATTAAGTGTCTGAGAAAGAAGTAAAACGGCTTTTTGTTGCAATCACTTTCCATCCGGAGGAGAGTTTTGCCGAAAAAGTCCGCCAGCTCCGTCAATGCACTTTCCGGACCGATATGGTCAATTGGGTTCAGCCCGATTTGCTTCATCTTACCCTGAAATTTATTGGTGAGACCGATACAGCCCGTATACCTGACATCTGTAGTGCAGTTGAGGCGGCTGTCCGTACTGTAAATCCTTTCAGAATCACCCTTGACCGTATTGGTGCGTTCGGCAGCCGCCACCAGCCACGTGTCATTTGGTTAGGTCCGGTTTACACACCTGATGCGATGGTTCAATTGCATCATTGTATTGATTTGAACCTTGCGAGGAAAGGTTTTCCAAAAACATTTGGAAACTTTGTCTGTCACCTTACTCTTGCCCGCATACACCGTATAGGGGACAAGGGCTATTTTTGGAAACAGTTTGAGGCTTGCAGGCAATTGTTTTCCGAAAAGGTGGAGGTGCAGGAATGTGTGCTCTACGAGAGCATCCTGCACAAAGGATACCAGCCGCAGTATGTTGCGTTGGAGCGTTTCCGGCTTTCAGGGAAATCTGAAGGTCAGCTATAGACAATACCGTTTAATTCATAGTTCCGCAGTGTGTTGCCGCTACGGATTTCCAACAGCCCCAAATTATTCACACCTTCAATGATGCCTTCAAATGTCTCGCCGCTGTGAGTGTCGGTGTAAAGGGCCGGAACATGACGTCTGTACAGCAGCTGCAGGTACTTTTTGTGCAAAATTGTGGCATCCTCCTTTCGAAGGCGGGACAGTTGTTCCCTTATATTTATCGCCGTCCCCGTCAAATCGCTTTTTTTACCTGTCTCCAAAATGACTGAAGTGGGGTTTGGCAGTGTGTCAGGAAATCGTTCCTGATTGAGATTAAGGCCAATACCGATTATGCTGCTTGCAATCTCATCGCTGTTCCAATGGTGGGAGATAAGGATGCCTGCGATTTTCTTTTCATTAATGTAAATGTCATTGGGCCATTTGATCCGTGGATCCAACCCGACATTTTGTCGCAAATGGTCTGTCATTGCCAAAGAGATCCATTCCGTCACCCTGAATTGGGCTTCAACAGGCAGATGTGGGTATATCAATATGCTCATCAGCAAATTTTTACCGTTCTCGCTGTGCCAACTGTTAGTTTGCCGTCCACGTCCGGTTGTCTGAAAGTCGGTCATGACAATCAGTCCGTCCGGACAATCCGGCGTTTTGGCACGGTTTTGACTTTGCAACAGTTGTTCCAAAAAAGTGTTGGTTGATGCAAGTTGCTGAAAGTGCAGGAAATCGTTCATGATAATACGATGTAAAAAACTTTGCAAAAATAGCACGAAAATGGTTGGAAAAAAGGTTATTTTTGCAAAAAATTATTTTTATGCCGATTAATAATCAAGTAGTTGAAAAACAAAAAGTTATAAATAATGAACCACCTGTGTTGAAGCAGGTTGTCATAGATGCGCTGCAAGAAATCAAGGGACGCGACATCGTGGAGATCGGTTTTGGACACTGTCCGGAGCAACCGCTCTTTGACACCTTCATCCTTTGTTCCGCCACTTCCACAACCCAAGCCGAAGCTTTGTGCGAAAATGTATTGCGACGGGTCTATGAGCGTTTGCGGTTGGAACCTTCCCATTATGAAGGGAAAGACCAGGCGCAATGGATTCTGATAGATTATTTTAACCTTTTGGTTCACATTTTTTTGGAGGACAAGAGGCGTTATTATGACATTGAAGGGCTCTGGAATGATGCGGACATTTTTTCCTATGCCGAACCTGAATCCTCCCCTTTACATTTAAATAATAATTGATTGTATGGCTCAAAAACAGTTTGATTCTCCTAGAAATCCGCAACAACGGAACCGCCCCCAATCCCCACAACAGAAGAAAAAAGGTTTTAACTTCTATTGGTTTTACGGTTTGTTGGCTTTGGCCATCCTATTTATCGGACTGTATGGTATGGAACCCGGCCCCCAATCGGTCGACAATGTCCGGTTGGAGGAGATGATCCGGAACCATGATATAGAGAAAATCGTGATTGTAAAGCAAAAGGAGCAGGCCCGCATTTATATTGATCCGGCCTGTGCCGACAGGGACACCGCCTATGTGAATGCCTTCAAGGCAAATAAGAACGGTCCGCACTTCTATACCGACATCACAGACGCCTCTTCGTTCAAGGAGGAGGTGGTGAAAATGGAGCTGGCCGCTTATCAGCGCGATACCGTCGGAATGAGTGACGCTGACAAGGCGGAGTATGAGCAATCGCATAAAAACATTGTCATTAATGTAGATAACAGCAAAAGTTGGGGCAGTGGCCTGCTTGTCTGGCTGTTCCCCATGCTGCTGCTCTTCCTTTTCTTTTTTCTTTCAACACGCAGCATGGGCATGGGTGCCGGAGGTTCGCTCTTCAATATCGGGAAATCAAAGGCGCAATTGTATGACAAGGACAACCAGCCATCCGTCACATTCAAGGATGTGGCCGGTTTGGAGGGTGCCAAGGAGGAGGTTGTCGAGATTGTTGATTTTCTTAAAAATCCTAAGAAATACACCGCATTGGGTGGCAAAATCCCGAAAGGGGCGTTGCTGGTCGGTCCTCCGGGTACAGGCAAAACCTTGTTGGCCAGGGCTGTGGCTGGAGAGGCCAAAGTGCCTTTCTTTTCACTTTCCGGTTCTGATTTTGTAGAAATGTTTGTTGGGGTGGGAGCCTCCCGCGTGCGTGACCTGTTCAAGATGGCCAAGGAGAAGGCACCTTGCATCATTTTCATTGATGAAATCGATGCCATAGGGCGTGCGAGGGGGCGCAATGCCATTTCCGGAGCCAACGATGAACGGGAAAACACCCTTAACCAGCTGCTTACAGAAATGGACGGCTTCTCCACAAACGCCGGTGTGATTATCCTTGCCGCAACCAACAGGGCGGACATCTTGGATCATGCGCTGCTGCGTGCCGGACGTTTTGACAGGCAGATACATGTGGAACTTCCTGATGTGGAGGAGCGAAAGGCCATTTTCGGCGTACACATCCGTCCGTTGAAGCTGGCCAAGGATGTGGACATTGATTCGTTTGCCAAACAGACTCCCGGATTCTCAGGTGCCGATATAGCAAATGTATGCAACGAGGCGGCGCTGATTGCCGCACGCAACGGCAAGAAGGAGATAGAACGTTCTGATTTTCTTGCCGCAATTGACCGGATCATAGGAGGTTTGGAGCGGCGCGGCAAAATCATTTCTCCGGAGGAGAAAAGGGTGATAGCCTATCATGAGGCCGGACACGCAACCGTCAGCTGGATGCTACGTTACGCTTCGCCGTTGGTGAAGGTGACAATTGTGCCCCGTGGCAAATCATTGGGTGCCGCATGGTATATGCCGGAGGAGCGTCAGATTGTGAACGCCGACCAGATGATGGATGAAATTGCAGCACTGTTAGGCGGTCGGGCTGCCGAGCAGGTTGTTTTCGGCAAGGTCTCCACCGGTGCACTGAACGACCTTGAGAGAGTGACCAAGCAGGCCTACGCAATGGTGAAGTATTACGGGTTGAACGACAAGATAGGGAACCTCAGCTATTTCGATTCAAGCGGACAGAGCGAATATGCATTCACACCGCCTTACGGCGAAAAAACTGCCCAGTGCATTGACGAAGAGGTTCGCAAACTGGTGGAGAAGGCCTATGCCTGTGCCACCGATATCCTGAACAGCCATCGCGGTCAGCTGACCCAATTGGCGGAGCTGCTGTTGGAGCACGAGGTGATTTTCAGCGAGGATGTGGAGCGCATCTGCGGACCGCGACCCTTTGTGACCACAGCGGATGAAAACGCCAAGGCTGCCTCGGAGGGCCAGAAGGAGCTGCTTGAGCAGGAGTAGGGTTATTTAAGATATTTGCCGATTGAAAACAAAAGGTCGGTAAAGAGCATTTTTGTATTGGCGTTAGCCTCCACCTGTTTGACGGCTGTGTTCAGCAGGCTATAGAAATGTGATATATTTTCAGTAAGTATGAATGGCTTGAATTTTCCAATCCAGACCTCTTCGTCCGGAACGGAAGGTGCCAACTGGTCCAATTGCATGTTTTTCAGCATACATTTGCGAATCATCCCCAACGAATAGCGTAAAAACTGTTTCTGGTTTTCACGCCCGAGCGCCTCCATTTTTCCAACCCATTGTATTACGGACTGGAATTCAAAGTTACGGATGGGATGATAGAGGGCATAGGCATACCTCATCATCTCCTGGAAAAGGGCGAACTGCTCGTTTTCCGTTTCTGTCCTTTCCTGAATCCGGAGAGCGGTTGTCAGGTCGTTTTCGGCCATCAGAGCCTGACGGTGGGCGGTGTCGTAGTCGCAGTTTTTTTCCCTTTGTATGACCGCAGCCAGTTCATCTGTGCTGAACCGGTTTATTTTCAGCAATTGGCTTCGTGAAACGATGGTGTTGAGCACTTGGTCATAATTGGCTGTGATGAGCAGGAACAGGGTTTTGCCGTCAGGTTCCTCAAGGGTTTTCAGCAGTTTTGGCGCTATCTGACCGTTGATTTTCTCCACCATCCATATTATGAATACTTTGTATTCTGATTCGTATGATTTGAGCGCGGTCTGCTGCATCAGCAGGTCAATGTCGTCCTTGTTGATAATCCCTTGCTTGTTCTCCATTCCTATTCTCCTGTACCAGTCGTTAAGTGAGAATAGTCCCTTGGTTTCTGTGAAAATCTCACGCCACTCGTTGTAGAAATTGTATGAGGAGATATCTTTTCCTACAGGGTGCGGAAAGAAAAAATGGAGGTCCGGATGTGCAAGCTGTCCGAACTGCAGGCAGGAGGGACACACACCGCAGGAATCCTCTTCGGTGCGGTTCGGGCAATTGATGTACTGCGCGTATGCGAGAGCAAGTGCCAGCACATGTGTTCCTTCCATGCCGTAAAACAGTTGGGCATGACTGATTCTCCTGCTTAGGACTGTTTGGATCAGCTGTTTTTTGACAGCATCCGGTACAAGGACATCTGCAAACCGCATGGCTATTGTCGGGAAATGATGTCCTTGACCATGTCAATCAGCCTCTCTTCGGATTTCCGGCCCGCTTCCAGAATCTCCTCATGTGAATCTGTATTGACGGTATCCGGCCGGAATACATTTGTTACAACAGAGATACCCAGGCACCTCATTCCGCCATGGTGTGCTACAATTGCCTCAGGAACAGTGGACATGCCAACACAATCGGCACCAAGCAGCCTATACATCCTGTATTCGGCGGGTGTCTCCAGCGACGGTCCCTGCACACCTATGTATACTCCCTTGTGGCACCGCAAACCATGTTTTTGGGCGGCGCAGGCCGCAGTTTCCAGCAGCTCCCTGTCATAGACCTCACTCATGTTAGGGAAACGGGGACCGAGTGTCTCCTCGTTTTTGCCACGGAGCGGATGTTCCGGGAAAAAGTTGATATGGTCGGAAATCAGCATCAGGTCGCCCACTTGGAAATCTGGATTCATTCCTCCGGCGGCGTTTGAAAGTATCAGTGTTTCCACGCCCATCGCCTTCATGACCCGAATTGGAAAGGTGACCTGTTGCATTCCATAGCCTTCATAATAGTGGAAACGTCCCTGCATCACCATCAGTTCTGTTTGTCCCAATGTGCCGAAAATCAGATTGCCGGCATGTCCCTGGACTGTGGATACAGGAAAATGCGGAATGGCTGAATACGGGATTTTGCAACTCACCTGGATATGGTCGGCCAGACCGTTCAGTCCGGTACCCAGCACAATGGCGGTTTTTGGGTGGGAGTCAGTACAGCTGCGGATATAGGCGCAGGCTTCACGAATTTGCTGCAACATAGTCAAGAATGAATTGGTGGAAAGAATCTTTGTAAGGGGAGTGGAATTCCACCCTGATGGGCAGGGTGTAAATGGGAATGTCTGTCAAAAATGGCGTCAGATCCTTGTTGTACAGTCGCATGGCATCCTTTTCAGTCACAATCACAGCCTTGTAGGGGGAGAGGGAGCGATTGAGATAATGGCGTGCCTTACGGATATCCTCTTTGCTGAATGGATGGTGATCCCGGAATGTAAGCATCTGGAATTCCTTGTATTGGGTCTTAAGGTAGCTTATCAGCGGCTGCGGATTGGCGATGGCTGTCACCAGCACCACACTTTTCAACTCGAAATCCTGCTGTTTCGCAGCCTGGTTGAACGGCACAATCGGCAGGAACTTCATGTAGGAGAAGAATATTTTTTGGTACGGTTTCGACTTGATTTTACGTATGATGTTTCGTTCGTGCATTCGTGACAGCACCGAGGGACATTTTGTGATGATGATGGCATCGGCCTCTTTTGCCGCTGTAATGGGTTCGCGCAGATCCCCCCATGGAAACACATGGTCATCAGGATAGAGGCGGTTGTATTCTGTAAGCAGGATGTTAAGACCCGCCTTCATGTTCAGGTATTGGAAGGCATCGTCCATCAGAATGAGGTTGGTCTCTGGCAAGGTGTTGCAAATGCGCCGGATACCCTCCACGCGGTTTTCATCTACGGCTACAGGTATGAGTGGATATTTCTTGTGTATCTGCAACGGCTCGTCACCGATAATAGTGCTGTCAGACTGGTGATCAGCGAAATAGAACCCTTTGGTGCTACGTCCGTAACCTCTGCTGAGCACGGCCAGCGTATGGTCATTGCGGAGCATTTCAATGAGGTATTCTATATGGGGTGTTTTGCCGGTTCCGCCCGTACTCAGGTTGCCGATGTTGATGACCGGCATCTTGAAACGGACACGGTGCCTGCCACCGTCCCGGTTGTAATAATGGCGCCTGATTCGCATCAAAACGAGCCAAACAGCTGCCACAATTACGCCAAATGTATTTCTTAATAATCGTAAAAACACTATCAATAAGATATTTACATTATTCTTTGTATTCCATAAAAAATAAATGCTAAAATAATCATTTTATTGTATTGAATTGGCTCTTTTTTATGAAAAAACAATATCCCCTAGATTGAGATCCGAAAATAATCCATCATTGCCTTGAAGTTGTCCTGTGCGGTCAGTCGCATCAACTTTGCCGATACCGGCAATATGATGGCAATCTTGCGATATTTCATTCGTAATATCACCACACACTCAGCTCTTTAAATTGATAATGAATTTTGTTGTCAGAACTTAGACAAATGTAAGTGACTATTTTCAAACCAGTCATTACAGACATTTCATCAATATTCGAGTGGAACAATGGTTGCTCTTCAATGTAAACTGGATCAGTTGTTTTTTTTCTGATAAAACAAGCCTTATCTGGATTGTATTGATAATGGTACGATGTCAAGGTGTCTGAAACTATACTGAAGGATTGTGTGAATCCGGTGTGATTATAATCTTGGAATTCTATGATATAAAAAGATTTATCTTGCAATATATCAGATTCGTTTCTCAGTGTTTGTATAATTCCTTTTCTAAATGACAAGAAAGATAGAATCTCTTCCTTATAATCATTTATAGGTTTATGATCTGTTATGGATATCATAGGTGGAGAATCATTTTTCCAATATTCCGACAAAATCGAATCCAGATGCAGTTTTTCTGTCATGAGGTGCATCGTTTCAGCGTTCCATTCGTCCAAATCGATGGAATCTGTAATGGACAGGGATTTGTTGTTTCTACCACATCCCATTACAATAATGTTTATGGCTAAAACCAATGTTGTAAAACAAGCATTTTTCATATTGTTCGGATTATATGATATTATCGCACCTTTCCTAAACATATTGTATGGTATGTAAAAAAAACATTGAAAAAAACAATATCCACGCCCTTCCTGCGTTACAAGCATAGTAACAATCAAACACCCACAGCCATGTACAAAGGAAAAAGCACCTGCAGAGAGTTGAAGCGTATCCGCAAGATGATAGCGGAGCAGAACAATATCCCTTTGGAGGATTCGGAATGCCATTACGAAGGCGACTGCGCCGGAACCTGTCCAAAATGTGACGCGGAAGTGCGCTTTCTGGAGAACGCGCTGCGCATGAGCAAGCAGCTGGGAAAGGTGGTCATGCTGTCCGGTATAGCTTTGGCCATATCCTCTTGCAATAATCATTCGAAAAATACCAAACAGGAAGACTCTGAAAAAACTGCTGCCATCTGTACAAATAGCTTGGTGGATTCTTTGTCAGAATCAGAGGATGAAATAATGGGGCTTTATGAGGAAGTAGCATATTTCCCTGGTGGCGAGGACTCTTTGGTCAAATTTATAAGAGAACATATGGTTGTTTACCCCAAGTTACTGGAAACAGGTGCAGACATAGAAGGTACGGTTGTTGTTGATTTTGTGGTTGAAAAGGATGGCAGCTTGTCAAATGTCACGGTGAGACGAAGTCTTCATCCTGATTTGGATAAGGAAGCCGTCAGCATTGTGCAGCAGATGCCGGCATGGATACCAGGGAAACAACGAGGTGAAATTGTGCGTCAACATATTCTTATGCCTATAGATTTCAAATTAGATTGAGACTCGGAAATAATCCATCATTGCCTTGAAGTTGTCCTGCGCGGTCAGGTGCATCAACCTTGCCGATAGCGGCAAGAATAACTTAATTAATTGAGAGTTAATGAAAAGTGTTTCAGATATTCTCCCAAATTCAATCTTGAGAGAGATTTATTTGAAAATCCCTTATATGCAACTATAAAATCCTCATAATTATAGTGAAATTGTTTGTCGTTATGGAAGGATTTGAAGTTTTCAATAAGTTTGTTTTCAAATGTTGCGACAGGAATGTCCGATAATAGGAACGATCTGGGTTTTTCCTGTAAATTCAACGCATAATCTGTTGCAACACTGTAGATAATGAAAACCATTGCACTTTGCCAGTCGTTGTATTCCCCGAAATTGTTTACGTTCACCTCATATTCAATTTCATTAAAATGTTTGCCCAGTGAACAAACCATGCTGTCGGTGTCGTTCCGCTTTGAAAAATAATACCTCTTCTTCCAGTATACAATTATCGGATTGAAAACATCCTCAAAACAGAATCGGGAGGGTTCTGGAACGGCCATGGAAAGGGAAAAACGGGAGAGGTAGTCACCGGTATTCAGTGCTTTCAAATTTTGGTCACGAAAACCGCCATAGTTTATGAAAAAATTTTCATATTGCGGATTGTCGCTTTGTTTTCTTCCCCAAGCAATCAGTTCTTTCTCAAATGATTCGATGGGAACATCTTTCACATGAATCATGTTTTCCGATTCAGGGAGTGAAGCCGCGAACCGTGTTAACACACGATATATCGCCTTTGACATGATAGAACGCTCATCGTCACCTTCTTCCGACTGTTCAACGATATACCACCAGATATGTTGATCTGCTAAAAATAAGGAGTGTATTTTATTTCTCTTATCCCTCTCTTTGGATAATGGGTATTTCTCTTTCCAAAGAATGATGGATCGGTTGAATACATCCTCAAAATATTTTTTTCCCGGATTGCCGGTCTGCTTTCCTGTCATGTAATTAGGTCAATGATACAGTTTTTATGATAAAAATATCGTTACCAGTTATGCTGCTTTGCCATGTTCGTAAATATATTCAGGTGCGATGTCAATGTTGCCGTTGTTCCATTCAAGCGTGTCGGTAACGGTAAAATTTTTGAATAGGGCGATATCATGTAATGGCGCAAATACAGGATAATGCGATATCACCTTTTCAAAATCAAAAATCCGGCACTCACCATTGTTAAAGGTGATTTTCAGAATATAATCGTACAGATACGTTGCTTTTGTAATTTCTAAAAACATATTATTCTATTATTTAAGTGGTTCAATGGGTTCCGGGTCAATACCTGCTGCGGCCTGTTGCCATGCAACCAATAATTCTTCTCTGTGCAAGTCAAGCCATTCCAAAATCAGTCTCAATGCCCTTTCTGAAATTTCTCCTTTCACCTTGCCGTTTTTTATTTCAACAATAACTTTATCGTTTTGATATTTGGCATGGAAATGCGGTGGATTATGATCCAAAAAGCGTATTTCTATACGGATTCCAAAAAATTCTGAAAGTGTAGGCATACTGTTTTGTTTTTTCAAAATAACGCACCTTTCTTGTCCTTATTGTATGGTATGTAAAAAAAACATTGAAAAAAACAATATCCACGCCCTTCCTGCGTTACAAGCATAGTAACAATCAA
>DBYD01000001.1 GCA_002309855.1 Bacteroidales bacterium UBA1195 | reverse complement strand
CGCAAACAGTCACATTCCCGTCGTTGGTGTGGTAGGCCTTGTTCACAGTCACGTAGGTGTAGACGATGCTGTCGCACTGGCAGGCGTAGGTTTTGTATTTGCCCGTGCTGGCCAGATAGGGCTTGCCATTGGTATAGGTGTAGGTCACCCCATTCACCTTATCACCGTCACAGTAAGTCTTCCAGATGGTATCAGAATAATTAGGATAACTTTTCAGCAATATGATAACCACAGTGTCAGCTCCACCATTATACCCCCGTATGGTATCCACATAAGTTCCTGGTTTATAGTAGGTAATGCCATTATATCTAATACCCATTGTAGGAAGATCATTCTCACAAACTCCAAGTCTGATGATTTTTTGAGGAACATCTGCTTCATAGGCACCCATGGATGTTTTATCCAACCGTATTTTGCCATTAATATCAGTCACTACATTTACAATCTTCGGACAAGTGAATAGCCTGTAGTCATTTAATTCAAGACTTTTTGTCGAATCGACGAAGTCAGGTTTGACACTGACAGAATGCATGTCCATTCCTGTGGCGGACCTCCAGGCGGCCAGTGTGGTGATTGCGGAGCCTGCGTATCCGATGTAGTTGCCGGAAAGGTCGATATAGTTGTTATAGTCCAGCACCACGTATGAGTTGGTGTAGTACGAGCTTAGGTTGCAGGGGTAGCTCGTGCCGGTGCTCTGGCTCACGAAGAGGTTGTTCTTCATGGTGATCTTGTAGGAGCTGCTGGTGTTGTAGACATAAATTGCGTATGCCGTCCCGCTGGTGGATTTGACAAAGATGCTGTTGTGGTACAGATCCCAGCTCTGGTACGGACAGTAGAGGTAGATGCCGTACTTGGTGCCGCCGCCGCCCTCAACCATAATCTCGTTGTTCACCATCGAGCCGGGGGATCCGCCGTAGGAGGCGCAGTTCTTGTAGTAGTACCAGAATATGCCGTAGCCGGTGCCGGAGGTCACCACATGTATGCGGTTGCCCTCAAACTTGTCCACATTGCTGTAGTAGTAGTTGTAGATGCCGTAGTAGTTGTTGGTGCAGTTTTTCCGGTTGGTTATGGTGTTGTGCGACATGCTCTTGTAGTGGGAATAATAGCAGTTGTAGATGCCGTTGCAGTAGGCTTCACTAAGGATGTTGCTGTCCACCGTTATACTGGAGGCGGTCATGTTGGCGGTTCCGCCAGCAAGGTAGTAGAGGTACATGTTGTAGTATCCGCCCTTGATGTTGTTGCCCACGAACTCAACTTCCACAGGATAGTATGGAAAACTGGGAGAGTTCGGGTAGGATACCGCATAGTAGCTGGATAAGGTGGTGCTTGTGCTGGCGTAGATGTTGCAGTGCCTGAAACTGACATTTTCAACCTTTCCGTTAAGTTCCACCCCGACAGTGCCGTTGGTGGTGTTGCCAAAGGTGATGTTGCGGAAGTGCCAGTGTGCGCTGTTATGCAGTAAGAGTGATGTACCAGACCCGCCGTCAATGACAACCTTGGCACCGACATCTGGAATAACCGTGATGGTATTGGTGCTGCTGGAACCTTGCACCGGACCGGAAATGGTGACAGCACCGTAGTTACCCGACTGTATCTTCAGAATGACAGGTGCAGATATTCCGCAGAGGTTTATCATCCTGAATGCCTCAGCCGGGGTGCTGAAGTCAGCGTTGTTCCCACCAACAGTATAGGTTCCTGCGAAGCGTTGGGTGCAGGGTATGACTGATATATGGCATGTGTCGTTATAAATATTGGCGTCGGTGAAGCCGTTCGGGTTCTCCGTCCAGACCACAATGCTGTACTGGCCTGAGGGAACCTTGAAGTTTCCTATGTTGACTTTGGATACGGTTTTGCCGTAGGCAAGTTCCTTGCCTGTGGCGGCAACCCATCTGTAAGGCTGCTGCAGCACACCGTTCAGTTTCCACTGTACAGTGACGGAGGCCAGGTCGGCCTTGCCCATGTTCTGGATTGTCACAAGCACCGAATCGGCGGAACCGGTGACCGCACCGTTTTCAGGATGCGTGATCTCCAGCAGGCTGGCATCGTAGTTGGTGGGGATGAAGTCGTGGTAGCAGCCCGCATTGGTGTATGCTGCACGCGGATTGCCCTCCAGGTCGGTCCTGACAGCCGGGTCAAGCGGAATCACGCCCTTGACTCCGCCGGTGTGGAAGTTCATGGCGTAGACATCGACAAAGGCAACCTTCTCATACTTGGAGTTGAAGTCGTTGTTCACCATCGTGCGCCAGTCCTTTATGTTGTTCGCGCCGTGACCGATGGTCTGCCGCTGCTCGTTGTAGTAGACGTTGTTGCCCATATACATGTATGGGGGGGGGCCATGAGGTACTGAATATGCATTCCGCCGTGCCGCTGGAGCCGGCCATGTACACAAGATTGTCGTAGAAATTGAAACGATAATTTCCGGTGTTGGTGTTGTAGATACCGTAACGCGCACCGGTGGTGTTCATGTAGAAGGTGTTGTGCCTCCAGTCCATGTAGCTCATGTTGCCGTAGTAGAAACCGTAGCTGGTTCCGGCGGTGCCGGTAATCAAGAACTCGTTGTTGTGGATGATGGCGTCCTTACCGGCCAACGGTCCGTAATAGTTGACGGTCTGACCGACATATACACCATAGTTGGTGGAGGTGGCATTGCACCAGATGCGGTTGCGCACCAGAGTGTCCAAATCCAGATAGGAGGTCATGCTGCCGAAGCGGAAAGCCGTGTAGGTGCTGGCATTCGGCGCATTGTGGATGTAATTGTCACGCGCCGTCAGGATGTAGTGTCCGGCATTCGGACTGTAGTATCCGTTATAGTAGGCGTTCAGCAGTTCGCAGCTGTCAACCATGACAGAACCGAATACGGTGTTGGAAGTGCCCGCATAGCACATGTGGATGTTGTTGTATCCGCCATAGAAACGGCACTTGGTGAAGCGCAGCGTCTTGACCATGTGGTTGGTGCTGGTCGGCCTGTACACGCATGAGGCCCGACTGTTGGTGGAACCCGGCATACTGTAGATGATGCAGTTGTGGAACGAAATGTCCGTCAGGCTCTGAACCACCTGCACCGTCTGAACACTGGTGTTTGTGTCGCCGATGGTTAGGTTGCGGAAGTTGATGTATCCGGCATTCTCCAGCATGATGTCTGTGGTGGAGCTGGTGCTTTTCATGACAACATCCTCTCGTTTGCCGGTGGCAGAGGTGAAGGTCACCGTGTTGTTGGAGCTTCCGTTCAGGAAAAGTCCGCTGATTGCCATGCCGTTGTATTTGCCTGGATTGAGCCGTATCTCAACTGGACCACCCAGACCGCACATTGTAAGTGCCATGACAGCTTCCTCAAGCGTGGCGAAATCAACCTTGGTGCCGGTTCCGCCACCCACGGTGTAGGTTCCCTTCAGGGCTCCGCCGGTGCATCCGAACACATTGGTGGAGATGGTGTCATCGTTGAGGACTGAGTCCACCCTGTTATTGGGGTTACTCACCCACACTGTAATGGTGTCGTAGCCCATCAGCTTCTGGGTGTAGCTTCCCAAGGTCAGGGTGTCGTAGAAATCGGTGTAGAGGTGCCCTTTCCAGGTCTTCGGGGTTTGCAGCACGCCGTTCACTGTCCAGTTCACGTTGCAGTAGTCCAGATAGCCGTCACCAGTGTTTTGGATGGTGACCTTGACAGGCTGCTTGCCGGCCACGGTAACCTCGGTGGGGTTGTCGATGCTGGCCAGAGCAACCGAGTTGGAGTCGAAGTTGGTACTGCCGCCCATACCAAGGCGGATCAGCGGCACCATGGTGGAGCTTGTCCAGCTTCCGCTGTAGTTGTAGGTGCACCGGTTGCTCTGCAAGTGTCCTGCCCAGTATATGTAGTTGCTGGAAGTTGTTCCGCCGCATCCCTCATAGAAGATGTAGAGGTTCTTGCCGGCTGGCAATGTGAACGGTCTTGACAGTGTCACCTCGTTCCATTTGAGCTGGCTGGTGGTGGTTCCGTTGTACACCAGGGTCGCACCCGATGTGGTAGGATCCATGAATCCGGTTACGGTTGTCTGGTCGTTGGTGGCCAGCATCCATATTTTGATGTTGCGGGTCACAACGGTGGTGTTCGTCCGGTTATACCAAGCCAACTTGGAGAATGTCATCGGGACATTCTTCGGGTTGATTTCTGAGGCAAGGTAGAGGGAGCGGCTTAACGAATTTGTGTACCCGACATGGTAGATGATGGCCAAGTTGTAGCTGCTGCCTCCGGTTGTGTCGGCCGGCATGTAGTAGGTGAAACCATTCACTTTTCCGGCTTTGAGCCGCTTGTTCACAAAGCTGCCGGTGGCACGGCTGTTGTTGCCGTTGGCGTCGCGGCCGAAAATGGAATAGTTGACCTCTGTGCCGTAGTACTGCTGCGGAATGGTGGCCTCCCAGATGGAATCGCCCTTCACGGCGGTCATCATTATGGAGTCCTTCTTGGTCTTGCCCTCGTATGTGACACTGTAGGCAAGGAAAGGATTCACAATCTTGGCTGGGGTCCGTGTGGCCACTTTCGCCCTGATGGTGAAGGGACCGGCAGAATAAACGGTGTCGCTCAAGTCGCTGAGGAATTCAACCACAGGCAAACGGTTACTTTTGTTCTGACCAACAATCATATTTAATGAGGAGGAATAATAAGTATTATACATGTTTGGAACCGGCACCATATCGGAAATTACAGTCAGTGTATGAGATGTAGAATACACAGGAGACAGATCAATGGAGGTTTCATCGC
This sequence comes from Bacteroidales bacterium UBA1195, assembly GCA_002309855.1. Classification (GTDB taxonomy): domain Bacteria; phylum Bacteroidota; class Bacteroidia; order Bacteroidales; family WCHB1-69; genus UBA1195. The sequence goes on along the minus strand of DBYD01000001.1, from coordinate 27,828 downwards.
TCAATGTTCTAAGCAGCTTTCCTTTATTTCCATCATATATGGTGATTTTTCTGCCAGAAAATGAAAGAATTTTCAACGTTAATGGATTTGAGGTGTCCGAAGAGATAAAATACATTGTATAATCAAATGATCCGCTTTGATTAAATTCTAAAGGTTGGTCAACGAAAAAGGAATGGGTGCCTTCATGTGCAAAAATATTGTTGTCAGAACTGTCCGGAATCACACCTACAATAGCATCCTGCAAACTACTGAAATTATCACTACCAGGATTGACAGCACTACTTAGATACCAACCATCTGAATAACCACTCCATCCAAAATTGAAATGGAAGTAGCCGCCCTGCTTATACCCATCACAAACGAAGGAGTGTCCTCCTGTTCCGTGGCCACCATACATCACAGGACGTTTGGCAGCAAGTTCCACATGTAACAAGCTATCCCAACTAACATTACTGTATGATGTCTTTTGAACATAACTGAGGTTTGAACTGAATCGGAAATGATTGATCAGACCTTTACGTGCAAATGAAGAAGATGCACCGCTCCCACTCACGCCATAAGACATGTTGACAGCCACACCACAATCATACATCAGTTTGGCAACGGCATTGATTTGCGCTACCGTGCTGGTGGAGGTGAGCACGGAAGGCATATTGGCGTAATCGTAGTGGGCACTGTCATAATTCACAGTTAATGTACCATAATTGTAATCGGTGTAGCTATGGGTACCTCTGCCATGTACGGGATAGCCCCAATAGTTGATGATTTGCGCCATAGATGTGGCCACACAACCGGCATAGACATGTCCGTCAGGACCTTTAACATCCATTGGGCAGAAAGTATTGTAGTATTTGCCCTGATTCCACGTGGTGGTCAGCAACGGATTTACTGAATCCGGAAGGTTTGCAGCGGCACGCGGTGCGGCACTTGAGGTCATCAACTTTTTTGCCGGTACAGAAGTCTTATTTGAATACTTGTCCCATTCGTCAAGAATCTCCTGATCGGCAACAAGACTGCTGTCTACAGCAAACGCTATTTGGGCGGCAAGGTCATCCAAATAGCCGCTCACCTGTAAGGGAAGTTTTGCATCTTTACCCAATATCGCCTCCGTAGGCCAGGGACGGTCAAGGTTGTAACCCAAAATGGGATGCGCCACATCGTCACCGCTGACCAATACAAAGGCATTGCCCACATTCACCGCATAAATGGCGGACTCCGCATGTTTCGGCATCGGATGGATATAAACCACCTTCGCAGTACGGTTCTCGGCACCGTTGATATGCTGTGCCACAAAATTTTTAGCCACTTCAACGGCTTTTTTCGGCTCCACCGGAGCCGCAGTCAGGAAAAGGCTTGTGAAAGCCAGAACCCAAAGGATAAAAAATCTTTTCATGTTACAACTATTGCGTTTTATTACCAAATATCAAGACTGCCCAATTCCCTTTGGCAGCCAATTTACAGATTTATCAGAAAAAGCGTAGGAATCAAAGCTTTTCCTATCCCCTCCCGTTTTGCCCTACCGGGCATCAGCGTTCAGAAACAGGATTGCAAAAATAATCAAAAAAACAATATGCCCAAAAAAAAGAACAGGGGAAAAAAATCCCTCCCTTACCGTATGACAATCTTTTTAAGCAGCCGTTCGTCAATTTCACGGTGCATTTTCACCAAGATTTCATCACGCAGCAGCAGCAACTCATTGCGGACAAGTGGGGAGAGCACATGCACATAAAGCGTATCCCCCTTCAGCTCCACTTTTGAGGTGTACTGCGCAATCAGCGGACCAACCACATCCTTCCACACCATCGCCGCACGCCGTTCCACAAAAGGACGCAACAATGAGGTCTCCTTCATCACCTTTTGTATCACATCCCCGATAAGATGCTCGGATTCGTTTTTCGGATATCGCGGATACATCAGAATCTATTATTTTGGTTGATCCTATTTTTTCCGTTTTTGAAGCATATCCGCCTGCCGCTTGTATTCAGCCCGTTTGGTTTCAGCCTCTTCCGCCTTGGAATAGCTGCCCATCGCCTCATAAGCCCGTGCCAACATGCGATAAATGTCCGAAACAAATGCAGGATTATCAGAAACATACTTTAGTGCAGACTGCAAATGGCTGACGACAGTCCCATAATCCTGCTCCTCCATTGCACCGGCAGCCATGGCAAAATATGGAATGGCCTGTGTCGGAAAAAGCTGTGAAGCCCTTTCCCCAGCCTTTGCCGCCTCCACCGGCCTGTTCATCTGCAGCAGTATTGTAATGTAATACTCCCACACGATGCTTTTGGAAGAATCCAATGCCAGCACATTTTCCAAATCAGACAACGCCTCATTGAAACGATGCTGCTGAATCATGAAATCGGCCCGCAACGACCAGCTTTCCGCCTGTTGCGGATGTGCACCGACCAGAAGATCAAGCAACGGGTTGATTTCACGATTATATGAGGTATCTTGCTGAGCAAGAAGATAATATCCACTTAACACTTTACGCTTGGGTTCGATGGGAACGGCAGGGTTGCCGACAATACGTCGCAGACAGGCGTATGCCTCCTTCTCTCTTTTATGTTTGGCATAATAGTCATAAAGTGTCATCTGCAGCTTCTCATCCGTAGAGTCAACACGCTGCGCCGCCTCCAGATAAGCCACACCCTTTTTCTCCTTTTTGAATGTGAAAAAGACTTGCGCCGCCTCAATGTAATATTTCGACTCACCGGGGAAAGCCTCCATCAGGGGCTTCAGCTCCGCCACGGCCGCATCCGGTTTCTTCAGGTAAACCCAGATATTCTTTTTGGTTTCGCACAACTGCTCGTTCAATCCGAGCTGGCTCTGCATGACATCATACACCTTCAACGCCTCCTTAAACCGGTTCTGCTGCGTCAGAGAGTAGGCATAATTATTCAAATAGTCAATGTTATCAGGATATTTCTCCGACAATTCCTTCCAATATCCCTCCGCCTGCCGGAACTGCCCCGACTGGTTGTACAGGTCTCCCAGCATCACCTTGTACCAGTGGTTTTCCGGATCGAATGATGCTGCTGTTTCCGCCTCCTGCAACGCCTCCTGCATCCGTCCTTTCAACACCATCAGGATGGCCAGTTCATAATGTGCAGCATCATGCGAGGGTTCCATGACAATCACCTGGTGCAGCATCTCCTCAGCCAAGTCGTAGTTTTCGTTAAGCCGCTCCTTAACCGCATCCACAAATAGTGCTGTGTTGGCCAACTGCTCCATTTCAGTAAGTTCCGACTTTCCTTTTTTTCCGCCCTGCTGCGCAATAGCGGCAGACGGTCCGCCCAAAAAAAGGAGCAGAACCAGTAACCGTCCGACCAACACAAATCCTGACCTGCGCATCTCACCTACCAGTATGTCCGAAACCTCCGGCACCACGTTCAGTATCCTCCAGCGTCTCCACCTCAATCCATTCCACCTGCTCATGGCGTGCCACAACCATTTGGGCGATACGTTCACCATCCTTGACCACAAACGGTTCGTTGGAGAGGTTGGCAAGGATGATTTTGATTTCCCCACGGTAGTCGGCATCAATTGTGCCAGGTGAATTCAACACTGTGATCCCATGCTTTATAGCCAATCCGCTGCGAGGACGTATCTGTGCCTCAAAACCGACAGGCAATTCAATAAAAAGACCGGTGGGAACCAGTTCCCGGCCCATAGGTTGCAGCACGACATCCTCCTCCAGGCTTGCACGAAGGTCCATACCTGCCGAAGCGATTGTCCCGTATGCCGGCAGCGCATGTTTCGAATGATTGATAATCTTTACTTTCATCTGTCTGAATTAAAAGTGCAAATATACATGAAATCCAAATACGTTTGCACAGCCACCACATAAAAAAATTCATTTTGAAACAATAATACGCGCAATGATGCGTTTTCTGGAAAATAATAAACAGTAAAAATAAGGAATGACATGGAATTAGCACCTTTTCACTCGAAGGAACAGAATCCGGTATCCGGAACAATAATTGCCGAGGAGGCCTCATCCCTGATGCGCAGCGTCTTCACCTGGATGTTCGTCGCGTTGGGAATAACCGCCCTCACCGCATGGCTTTTCGCCAACTCAAGCCTGGTCGGGCTGCTATACACCGAGACGGGCATGAGCGGCCTTGGCTGGGTTGTGACCCTCAGCCCGCTCGCCATGGTAATAGCCATGAGCCTCGGCCTTAACAAGATGCGGACATCCACCCTGACCCTGCTTTTCGTCATCTATGCCATACTGATGGGGATGAGCCTGAGCTACATATTCATCATCTTCACCGGATCGACAATCACAAAGGCATTTCTGGTGGCCTCAGGCATGTTTGCGGCCATGGCCATTGCGGGCTATGTTACCCCAATGGATCTGAGCAGATTCGGCTCAATACTCTTCATGGCGCTTATCGGCCTGATAATCGCCTCCGTGGTATGCGCGTTCACACACAGCACCCGTGCCGAATGGATCATCAGCATTCTCGGCGTGATTCTTTTTGCAGGACTCACCGCCTGGGATGTCAACAGCATCCGACGCATGAGCACTTACATTGAGGCCGACAGCGACATGGCGCGGAAAATGGGGGTCTATTGTGCGCTGAGCCTCTATCTGGACTTCATCAACCTATTCCTCTACCTGCTGCGCATTTTCGCCAGAAGCAATGACTGAGCGTTTTATTCTGCGGATGTTGGCCATCGGCCTGACGGCCGTGCTGCTGTACGGATGCACCCCTTCCGGCACCAGCCTTTCCGGACATTTTGAAAACAGCGGCGGCATTCTGTTCCTGGACGAAATCACCCCCGAGAAGACAGTTGTGACACTCGACACGATACTTCTTGTCAACGGGAACTTCAACTACCGCTTCAAACCCGAATATGAAGGTATTTACCGGCTGCGGGCGAACGACACGAGCCTGATTCCCTTTGTGGCGGGCGTCAACGACAACCTCACATTTTCAGGGGATGCCAGAAACCTCATCGGCAGCTACCGCGTCGACGGGAACATCTCGTCCCAAATGCTGTGGGAGACCAACCGCAGAGTGCATGAAATGTACCGGCTTACCGACTCGCTCAGCCGGATATTCATGGAGGCGCAGCGGACAAACAGCCCGCCCCCGCCTTCACTCGACAGCTGCTATTACACCCATTTCCTCGCCTGCAAGTCGGCGCTTGCCGCACTGATTGAAAACCACCCGTCCGAACTTGCGGCCATCTCTATCTTCCACCAACGGATTGGCGTTAACCGCTTTTTCTCGGAACAGAATGATTCCGCACTGTACCGGATGATGAAGGAGAAGCTGGTTGCGGCCCATCCGGACAATCCGCACATCAAGGCATTGCAGGAGGAATTTGAGTATGAATAAAAAGGAACGCTACGCATACGTCACGGAACATTTCCGCCGCAACATGCCGGATGCGGCCAGCGAGCTGCATTTCGGCAACGCATACGAGCTGCTGGTTGCGGTCATGCTCTCCGCCCAATGCACCGACAAGCGCGTGAACATGACCACCCCGGCCTTCTTCGAGGCCTTTCCGGATGCGGAACGGCTCGCCCAAGCTTCGGTGGATGAGATTTACGAGAAAATAAAGAGCATCTCCTACCCCAACAGCAAGGCAAGGCACCTGAAGGGGATGGCCGAAATGCTTACAGAACGCTTTCATGGCACGGTGCCGGATGACATTGAAGAAATGCAGCAGCTGCCCGGTGTGGGGCGCAAAACAGCCAATGTGGTTTCAGCAGTATGGTTCAACAGGCCGGCCATGGCGGTGGACACGCATGTCTTCAGAGTATCGGACCGCATCGGACTAACAACCGGGGCAAAAACGCCATTGGAAACAGAACGGCAGCTGGTGGCCAATCTGTCGGAGAAAGATATTCCCATCGCCCACCACTGGCTCATCCTGCACGGCCGCTATGTGTGCACAGCACGAAACCCGCATTGCGCGGAATGCGGCGTGCGCGAGGCCTGCCGCCACTACAACAGGAAACAAAACCAGAAGTGACATGCGCTACTTTCTCCACATGGCATATAACGGATGCAACTATTACGGCTGGCAGGTGCAGCCGGACCGCCCGACGGTGCAGGAGCTGATGGAAAACTGCCTCTCCGCCCTTTTCAGGGAAAAGATTGCCGTGACCGGAGCGGGACGTACCGACACCGGCGTGCATGCAGCGGACTTCTACGCCCATTTCGACACGGAAACCCCACTATTGGAAGAGAAACGGCAGTGGCTCCACCGCATCAACGCCTTTTTGCCGGAGGATATTGCCGTGTACGACATACTGCCGGTCCGCCCGGAGGCGCACGCCCGCTTCGACGCCCTCTCACGCACCTACCGCTACAGGATACACACGGCAAAACAGCCCTTTTTCACAGAATACTCCTACCGTCTCTATTTCCAGCCCGATTTCGAGGCGATGAACCGCTGCGCCGCGCTGCTTGGCAAATATCGGGACTTCACCAGCTTTTCAAAAGCGCACACCCAAACAAAGACAAACAACTGTGTCATATCCCATGCGGAATGGCATGAGGATGAGTCAGGATGGTTTTTTGAAATCACCGCCGACCGATTCCTGCGCAATATGGTGAGGGCGATTGTCGGCACACTGCTGGAGGTTGGAAGAGGCAAGCTTGATGAAGAGGGATTCTCCCGGCTTATTGAGGCGAAGGACCGCTGCCAGGCCGGGACTTCCGTTCCGGCACACGCGCTTTCGCTTGTCCGGATAACATATCCGGAGAATATTTTCCTGCCCTAACGCACGTCGCTATAGACCAGACGGTAAAGATTATATAGCAACATGTAGTCAATCATGTTGAAATCGCCTGTATCCTCGTTGTGCCACGGACAGAAGAGGGAAAGTGTGTGCCATGGGGCATCCGCATGCTCCACCTGACCATCAGGAAGCACCCTGCGGTACGCCCCATTATTCGGTGCACCGCCCAACAAACCCTCATAGAATGAGGCCGGCAGCATTTTGGAGGGCTGCTGCGGATAAAGCAAAAGACTTATGAGCGGAAAATGTGGGAACATGATGGGCTGCTCCAGATCGGGACGCTTTTTGGCAAGAGCCTGCGTGCGGTCCACAAGCCAGTCGTAGGTACATCTGCCTCCACTGCCCTTCTCGTTTATGACAGTGGAGAGCGCCAGCACGCCGTACCAGTTGAAATGGCCGTGCTTGTCTATAAGGAAATTGTTCTGTATCACCCTGAATGTGCGCCGTGAGGTGGCGGAAAGGGCTTTCCCGAAACGGGTTTCCTCCCCTGTCAGCACCTGATACGCCCTTGCATGGGCATATTTCAGCCACTGTATATCCCCCTCCTTCTGCACTAAAAGTCCGTTCACGGGATTCACCACCTGCCAGTGTTCCCGCCCTTTGGAATCGGTGTGCTGCATTCCACGCACCATCTGCCGTGCGACATTCGCCGCCAGTTCACGCACCTCCGCCGTGCTGTCACCATCCACAAGCCGCAGCACAAGCGCCAGACCGAGATAGGTTGCCCAGGCCTGGTCCTGCGACGGCCCGTTCGATGTGGAGAGCGTATCCCCACATCGGCGCTGGTAATCGCTTACGATCTTAAGCCCGTCAAAACCCATGGATCCGGGAACATCGTCCCGCAGATAAAAGCCGTTGCATACCGGACGGCCGTTCCAGCAGGTCTCGGCCACTGAATCCAGCCGGACATATACACGCAGGGCCTGATGCAGCTCCCTTAGTGTGGAAGAGGCCGAAAGTGTGTCCCCCTCCATCCGAAGGCGGGCATATTCCGTGGCAAGCAGCGCGATGTAATGCCCCTGCCACCATGTGCCGTCCGCCCAATAGGCGGTTTTTCCGCCATCCCTTTCGCTGCGCAGAGACTCCATAGGCTGGCAGGTCCCCTGTTTCATGCCGTCATCGGAAAAAAACATGAACTTCGTAAGCAGGTTCATGCGGTAAAAGTCATATTTCATACGGTTCAGCTCAGTTGTCTGCGAAAATGCGGATACGATACATATCACAAGCAGGAACAAAGTCACAAAGTGTTTTTTCATGGTTCGTTATTTTTTTAGTTAATGATTGTTTTTCATCACCTTCACCACAGCCATACGACTGTTGCCGTCCGAAAGCTGCAACAGGTAGCAGCCCGGAGCATAATCCGTCAGATCAAGTTCCGTGCTCTTCTCCCGCAAATATATCTGTTTCAGCAGCCTTCCCTGCAAATCATAAAGACGGCACACATTCACCTGGGATTCGCCGGAATATTCCAGCCACAGCCTTCCGGAAGTCGGATTCGGGTAAACATTCACCCGGACAGGAGCACGCTCAACTACAGACTGCGGCTTTTCCGGAGCATAAACCAGCCGATATAGGTTATAGAGCAACATGTAGTCCAGCATGTTGAAATTCCCCTCCTCCAAATGCCAGGGGCAAAAGAGCGAAAGGCTGTTCCATGGCGCCGGCGTAGCGTCCCAAGCACCGTCCGAATATCGGCGGAAAGCTCCTCCGGATGGAGCGGCATCAAGAATGGACTCGTACTGCGAGGCATTCGGCAACGATTTTGGCTTTTGGGGATAAAGCAGCAGGCTTATCAGCGGAAAATGTGGGAAAACCATGGGCTGCTGCAGATCGGGGCGGAGCCGCGCAAGCTCCTGCGACCTCCCCACCAGCCAATCACATGTGCAGGCGGACATATCCGAACCCTTCTCGTTAATGACCGTGGAAAGTGCCATCACACCGTACCAGTTGTAGTGCCCCTTCCTGTCCAACGTAAAATTCTGTTGGATAAGCGACCATGTTTGTCGGGAAACAAGCGACTGTGCCTGGCCGAAAACCATGCTGTCGCCCGTCAAGCATTCAAACGCCCTTGAATGGGCATAACGCAGCCATTGGATATCTGACGAGGGCTGCATCACATCACCGGTTACCGGATTGGTCACCTGCCAGGATTCATTTCCCTTGGCATCGGTATACTGCATGGCTTTCAAAAGCCTTCGTACGACAGATGCGGATTGCGCATGTAGCAACGTATCATCGGTCAGAGCCTGAACCAGTGCCAGACCCATAAATGAAGCCCATGCCTGATCCTGTGAAGGGCCGTTTGAAAGAGACTGGCTGTCACCGCAATGCTGCGCATAGTCGCTGAGAATGCGCCCTACACCCAACACCTCCGCCATCTCCGCAGGAATATCGTCCCGAAGATAGAAGCCGTTGGTGCAGCTGTCACCGCCCCAGCATGGTTCGGCCCACGCATCCAGCCTGTCATACGCGCGCAAGGCCTGACGCAAGTCCTCCAAAGTCCGAAGTGCGGCGACGGAATCCCCCTCCAGTTTCAGCCGCGCCTGCTCCGTGGCAAGCATGGCAACATAATGGCCCAGCCACCAGGTACCGTCCGCCCAATAGGCAGTCACTGAGCCGTCTGATGCCGTTTGCCGGCTCTCCATCGGCAGGTATGACCCCTGGACTGAGGCATCCTCCGTCCGGTACAGGAATTCCCTGTTGAACCTCTCCCTGAAGGAATTGTATTTGCGCAGATTCTCAATTGGAGACTGCGCCTCCGCATGAAGGCACAGCAGCAAAAGCCCCATAACCCGGCATAAGCCTATTCTGCACGACATGTCCTACTCTTCATAAATGACCATTTTCGGCTTTACAATGGTATAATGCTCAAAGCTTTCGTCCGACTCAAAACTTTCGCCGATATATACTGAGCCGTCCGGACGGGTCTGTTTGGTCTGGGTGTTCGAATAAATCCGGTGGGCATCCATATCCCACACAATGTGTTCAGTCTCCACAACCTCCCCACTGATGAGATTCCGGATGACAACGTGACGCTTGGCCGCCATGGTCCGCTCGTTTTCGCGATGGATGCCATAGTCTGCCGTCAGCACGACCGAAGTGTCCCCCTGCTCATTGAACCCGACCACCTTCAAACCCTTTGGAGTCACCTGTAACGGCTTTGGATATTCATATACCTGATACACCGGTGCGGAAAAAACATAAAGCAATTCTCCGGCACGGCTCACATACAGCATCAGATTTTCGGAGACTTCGGCTGGTCCGGCCTCGCGATGGCACAAGTCCTTGATAACCCCCTCATCATTCTGACAGGAGAACATACAAGTAATAGCCATCCAAAGGACGGCTATTACTCCATTTTTGTTCGTGCCGGACATCCTGTTCATGAACGGCTACCGGACGACCGTTGTTTCATTAATCCAGCATTCCACTTTGAAAGTCTGCCCTTTCTGCAAACCTCTCTGGAAATAGGTCTCCGCCTTCGGGAAACGGCTGGCAGCTTGGGAAAGCTTCTGCTGCGCCTCATCATACACCTTCTGCTGCTTCTCGTCCACATCCTTGGTGACGGCAGCCACAGCCATTGCCTTGCTGTACTTGTCGGCTGCTGCCCAGTTGGCGGCACCAGGCACATCAGTGGTGCAGCCGGAATAGGCATACAGGTCTCCGATCAGTATGTAGGCCCGTCCGTTGGTCGGATTCAGCTTCAAGATTTTGTACGCATACTCACGGGCCGTGCTGTACTGTTTCTGCTGGCGGTAGGTTTCACCCAGCATCAGGTAGGTCTTGATGATGTCCGACTCCTTTTCATATAGGGAGAGAGCCTCTTTCAGATAATTCTCGGCCTGGGTGTAATCCCTTTCCTGGAAGCAAATGGTACCCATGTAGTATGCCGTGCTGGCCGTAGGGGCGATATTGTGCAGCTCCTTGATGGCCTTCACATAGATGGGCGAAGTGCAGTTCTTCTTGTTGTAGAGTTTGATGACCTGCCGCAAAAGCCGCTCGTCGTTCGACTGGGCCAGTTTTTTGCCGTAGATGCTGTCCAGTCTGTTGCAGGTGGCATATTTGGAGACCACCACATCGATGTTGTGTGCCACCTTCGTGTAGTTGCTGTAGTTCTTATAGGTCTTGACAGAATCCTTCTGCAAATCCTCAAACTTCACCTCAAAAATGGCCTCGTTCATCTCCGTGCTGTCAATCTCGCCCCGTTTGGCGCTGTCCAACTGCTCCCGAAGGATGTAAATCTGCCGCATCACGGCATTGAAATCAGCCTCACTCTTGTCCAGCACCTCATCCAGCACCTCCGTGATTTCATCGTAGGCATTGAGCACCACATCGGCATCAAGCCGTTTGTTCTTCATGTAGCGCTCTGCCGTCTGGATGTACATGTTCAGCACCGCAGGAGGCGTGCCTGAACCTGACATGGCCACAGATTTTTTCAGATCCTCATAGGCCTTCTCATACTGGGCGCCACGGTACTTCATGGTATAGAAGCCAATCTGACCCAAGCAATAGCCCTCATCCTCCGGATAGTATTGGGCACGCATTTCAAACAGGTCGAACAACTCCTGGATATGCTTTTCATATGCAGCAGTATCCTTTGCCGCCTTAGCCGTCTTGATTTTATACTCCAGGATGATCGGCCCGTGCACGAAGGTGTTCTTGCTTGCTTTCGGGCAATTGTCCAACACCGACCGCCAGTTTGGATAGGCATCTTCATACTTTTTTTTGTTGTAATCATCCCTGTAAAGGGAGAGACATTGCACGCATGCGGCACTGTCCGTTCCATACTTGGACTGCGCTTTCCCGCCAAAAACAGGCAGCAGCATCAATCCCGCCAACCATAGCACTTGAATGTTTCTTTTCATATCATGAAAACTTTTAATGGTTACTTTATTCTGTTTTTACAAAAACCATACCGCTAATCAAGTTTCCGGTGCTGATACCATCTTTCATGCAATTGCACATGCACCGTGACACGGTAATACTGCTCGCGGATGCCATCCCCACGTACCGGGGCATAAAGTCCGCTTTCCAAACAAACGCCAACCTTCGACCTGTTTTTCCTCACCGGAAATGCCAACCCGAAATCCATCCCCATACGATAAAACGACATCCGGTCCACATTGACATAATCCTTCTCATAAAACAGACCTGCAGAGTAAATCATTCTTTTCAGGTAACTTGCACTGCCAGACTGGGGTATCCAGCCGCCACCGACGGAAACACGCAGCCGGTCGTTCAGCGAATCGGGTTCATCCCCTATGGAAAACCGGCTCCAACCGGCCCACTCACAATCAACACCAGCCCAAAACTTGTCCTCCTGCGACAACGAGAGACCTGCACCAATAGTGACCGGATTACTGAGCCGGAGCCGACGCGCACCGTTATCCTCTCCAGTCCATAACAGGGTGTCGACCGGTGTCTCAATAGATGAAGAATACCGGTAGGTCATATAGTACTCCTTGCGGTCCACATGCAGACACGCAGGAAGCGAAGGCGTGAATGCCAGCCCCATGCCCAACCGGTTACGTCCCACCGGAAGCACATACTGCAGACCGGCATTGAACAGGAAACCGCCCAGCACATCCTCCCGCATGGAACGCAGGTTCAGGGCATCCGCATCAGTAAAGACAAGCTCATGCGAACGGAAGGAAGTGCCAAACAGATATGAGGCCTGCACACCAAACGAAAGCCGGGATGTCAGTTGGAAACCATTCCCCCAGAAAACCTCATAGGTCCCTCCCGTTCCGATATCATTGGAAGAACCCATTTCATGCACAAACGAATAATCGTAACTCACCATGGAAAAAGGCTGTATTCCAAATGCCACAGCCCAATGGCGGGTAACAGGCAGCCCCAGGGAAAAATAGTCCGCATAGGCGGTACTCCCATGCTGCCGCTGCCCCTCTTCAGTAAGACTGTGCGCACGGAAGGATATGGCGGCGTCAATCACAGCAGAAAGGGAATCAAACGCCGTATAGGAGGCCGGATTTTTCGAATTGACACACACAGGGCTACGGAATGCCATGGATGTGCCGCCCATCACCTGTGTCTGCTGCGATGAGCGTGGCTGCATTTCCCCCCATCCGAAACGGGAATAGGGAGCACTCAAATTTTTTTGCGCTGACACCGAAAAAAAGCAGTTCAACAACGCCACCACAAACAATACACTTATATTATTGTTTTTCAATATCATATTTCAACATTTGCATCAATCCGTATAGTACAAGATCCGGAAACGCAAAGATAGTCATTTTAAGTTTATCTTTCACAGCGGCGGCATCCCCACCAGTAATAATTACTTTAAGATGCTCATACTTAGCCCTATATTTTCTAATCATCCCTCCACATTCCGAAAGATAGCCCTGCCACACACCCGCCTGGATGGAGGTTTCCGTACTCTCCCCGTACAATCCTGCCTCCATGTCGGCAGCCACCAACGGCAGCCTGGCAGTATGCTCATTCAATGTCTGAAAACGCATCCGCAAACCGGGAGAGATACTGCCCCCCATATAAACCGCATCCGCCGTCAGCAAATCGACAGTGAGACAAGTTCCGCACTGCAGCACAAGTACCGGACGGTCCGGAAAAAGGGAAACGGCAGCCACCATGCAGGCCAAACGGTCCGCGCCCAAAGTGTCCGGCGTACGGTATGCCACCCTAATCGGCAGGTTCCGAACCTGCTGCGGAAAATGAAGGGTGAACAGTGCCTGCAATTCCGACTGTGGAAGTTGGCTATTGTCAGCCACGGCGGAAAGCATCGCATGCTCCAAACCGTACTGCTGTTTCCACGCCTTCAAAAGCGCAATGTCAAGTCCGGAACCGCGAACGGAGTCCGTCAAACGCCCTCCGGTATAAACCGCCGCTTTGGAAAGGGTGTTTCCGATGTCAACACACAACAGGGATGCCGGCATTTTTTCAAATGATCAGCATAGCGTCGCCATAAGGCAGAAAACGGTAACGCTCATTCATGGCCTCACGATAAGCCTTCATCACCAATTCATATCCGCCGAATGCACAAGTGATCATCAGCATACCGGATTGCGGAGGATTGAAGTTTGTAAGCAGCGCATTGGCAGAGAGGAAATCATACGGCGGAAAAATGAACTTATTCGTCCAGCCTTTGTATGGTTTGATCATACCTGACATATACACAGATGACTCCAGAGCCTTAAGCGAGGTGGTGCCGACACAGCACACACGATGCCCCGCCTCTTTGGCGGCATTGATCCTTTCGGCAGCCTCCGGTAAAATTTCCATCTCCTCCGAATCGATTTTATGTTTGGCCAGATCCTCAACGTCAATGTCCCGGAAATTTCCGATTCCAGCATGTAGTGTTATATCAACACAATCCACCCCTTTGATTTCCATTATTTTAAAAATACGCTTGGTGAAATGCAGTCCGGATGCCGGTGCCGTGACCGCTCCTTCATTCTTCGCGTAGATAGTCTGATAGTCTGTAAGATCGCATGGCTCAACATCACGAAGCCGCAGGATGTGTTCCGGCAGTGGCATTTGCCCCAACGACAAAAGTTTGTTCCGGAACTCCTCATACGAACCCGCATACAGAAAACGCAGGGTGCGTCCCCGGGAGGTGGTGTTGTCTATAACCTCCGCCAGAAGATTGCCGTCATCAAAAAAAAGCTTGTTGCCAATACGGATTTTACGCGCCGGATCGACCAGCGCATCCCACAAGCGGCTCTCCTTGTCCAGTTCCCGCAACAGAAAGACATTTATATATGTGTCCGTACTCTCCTTCTGTGCCAGAAGGACGGAAGGCAGCACCTTGGTGTCGTTCCTGACAATCACATCCCCTTCCTCGAAATATTCGACAATATCCTTAAACTTGCGGTGTACGATGGTCTGTTTCTGGCGGTCCACCACCATAAGCCGATCTTCATCCCTGTCCTCAAGCGGATGCAGGGCAATCAGCTCCTGCGGCAAAAAATACTTGAACTGCGATAACTTCATGCTTGGCGTTTTCTAATTCATACTCACTCATATCCACAACAGGAAAAACAAAATCTCCCCTATTGGAAAATAATATAACGTATGATTGTATGCAATTATTTTACAAAAAATGTATTTTTTTCTTTATCGGTTCTCCCGACACGACACGACAGTTTCCACATCCCATATTTTTTGCCCCATGAAAAGCATCCGTATCCCGATTTTTTGTATATTTGCAGTTTGCCACATCTCAATTGGGATGTTGCACCAAACGTTTGAAATTAAAAATATTACCCTATGGAAATATCCTACAAGTGGCTCAAACGCTATCTGCCTGTTGACCTTCCCGCATCCGAAATTTCGGCCCTGCTGACCGATTGCGGACTGGAAATTGAAACCATGGAAAAATACGAAAGCGTCAAAGGGGGACTGGAAAATGTCATTATCGGCAAGGTACTGACCTGCGAGGCCCATCCCGATTCGGACCATCTGCACATCACAACCGTGGATACGGGTCAGGAACAGCCCCTGCATATTGTGTGCGGAGCACCGAACGTAAAGGCCGGACAGAATGTGGTTGTCGCCTGCGTCGGCGCCACCCTCTACCCTTCCGACGGAGGCAGTATTACTATTAAGAAATCGAAAATCCGCGGCGAAGTCTCCGAAGGGATGATCTGCGCGGAGGACGAACTTGGTGTCGGTGAAGACCATGCCGGCATCATGGTGCTGCCAGAAACGGCCGTTCCCGGCACTCCGGCCAAGGATTATTTCCAAGTGGAGAGCGACACTGTTTTCGGAATAGGTCTGACCCCAAACCGCAGCGACGCCATCTGCCATATAGGAGTAGCCCGAGACCTTTCGGCCTCCATCCACCGACATCTTGGCAAGAAAATACCTTTGCAATATCCTGACATCAGCGGTTTCCCGGAAACAGGACCGGCAAACCCCGTCTCCATCGAAATCCAGGACACGGAACGCTGCCCGCGTTACTCCGGACTCCACATAAGCGGAGTCAGGGTTGCGGAATCGCCGGAATGGATGAAGGGACTGCTGCGCACAGTAGGCATCCGACCCATAAACAACATTGTGGACATCACACAGTTTGTGATGTTGGAGTGCGGACAGCCGATGCACGCCTTCGATGCAGCAAAAATAAGCGGAAAGAAGGTGATTGTCCGCAGGGCTGTAAAAGACGAACCTTTCATGACACTGGACGGAATCGAACGGAAACTGGATCCTGAGGATCTGGTCATCTGCAACGCAAACTCTCCCATGTGTCTGGCAGGCGTGATGGGCGGCGAACATTCCGGCATCACGGACAAAACCACCGACATCTTTCTGGAAAGTGCCTGTTTCCAAGCGGCCGGTATCCGAAAAACCGCCAAACGGCACACGATGAAAACCGATGCCTCATTCCGATATGAGCGTGGATGCGACCCGAACATCACCCTTTGGACCCTGAAACGGGCCGCCATGCTAATCCAGGAAATAGCCGGAGGAACCATCTCCGCCGTCACGGACTGCTACCCCATACCGGTGGAAAAGAAAAAAGTGGACATCTCCTACGCACAACTGAACGCAATTGCCGGACAGGAGCTTGAGAGGGAGATGGTTCTTCAGATTCTGACCGACCTGGAGATGGCGCCGGTCAAGGATGAGAACGGAATAATGACCATTGCCGTCCCAACAAACAAAGTGGATGTGACCCGTCCAGCAGATATTGCGGAAGAGGTTATGCGCATATACGGATACAACTGCATCGGCATGCCCGACCGGTTCACATTCCATCCGTCAACTTTGGATGAGAACCCGCAGCTTGTTGTCAAGGAGAGGATTTCAACATACCTTTCCGACAACGGTTTCTATGAAATCATGAACAACTCGCTGACCAAAAGCGACTACAGCCGGTTTGACTTCATCAACGATGATGAGACAATCAAGCTGATGAACCCTTTAAGCAAGGATCTGCAGCAAATGCGTCAGACGCTGCTTTTCGGCGGGCTGGAGAGCATCGCACACAACATTAACCACGCAAACTGCAACCTTCGGATGTACGAATTCGGGACAATTTACCACAAGGATAATGAAAAGAGTGCTACAGACAGCGTTACCGCACGCTTCCCGCACCGTCAAAGGCTTTCCCTGTGGGTCACCGGCATGCTGCAACCGGCCTCGTGGGAGGCGAAACCGGAGGAGAGCGGCTTCTTCTATCTGAAAAATATGGTTTTAAATGCTTTACAGAAAGCAAACTTCACTACAAAACGGTTGGTTACGCAACAGTTGGAGAAATATTGCGGAATGGTTCATGCGCTCCAATATCAGTTCCGGCAGCAACCGGTCGTGACCATAGGAGAGGTGGATCCTGAAATCCTGAAATATTTTGGCATCAAGCAGAGGGTATACCATGCAGACATCATCTTTGACACACTCGTCGCCCAAGTGGAACGCAAGAAGATACGGTTCAAGGAGCTGAACCGTTTTCCGGAGGTGGAACGCGACCTTGCACTGCTGGTAGACAAGAAGGTATGCTACGAACAATTGGAAAAGATTGCCTACAAAACAGATGTCGCCATCCAATCCGTCAATCTGTTTGATGTATACGAAGGGAAAAATCTCCCTGAAGGCAAGAAATCCTATGCGCTCAACTTTGTCATCACAAATCAGGAACGGACCTTTACGGCCGAAGAGGTGCAGGCCGTCATGGACAAACTTATCCGCGCCTACGAAAAGGAGGCCGGTGCACAATTAAGATAACATCACATGTAAAAAGCTGTACAGACATGATTGCATATCAAGAGAAAAAAGACTGCCGCTCCGGCTTTGGCGAAGGCCTTCTGGAAGCGGGAAAACAGAACGATCAGGTGGTCGCCCTTTGTGCGGACCTGACCGGCTCGGTAAAAATGAACTCATTCGCACAAGCGTTCCCGGAAAGGTTTTTCCAAGTGGGCATTGCGGAAGCCAACATGATTGGAATGGCCGCCGGTATGGCACTTAGCGGAAAAATCCCATTCGTGGGCTCATTTGCTAACTTCTGCACCACACGCGTGCTGGACCAGATACGCATGGTGGTGGCCTACTCCAACAACAATGTGAAGATATGCGGTTCGCACGCCGGCATCACCACCGGTGAGGACGGGGCGACCCATCAGGTTATGGAGGACATCGGATTCATCAAGGGAATTCCGAACATGACAGTGATCAACCCGTGCGACTTCAACCAGACCAAAGCCGCCACGCTGGCTATCGCAAAACAGGTCGGACCGGTCTACCTGCGCTACGGAAGGCCGAAGGTGCCGAACTTCACCGACCCGGAACAACCCTTCATCATTGGCAAGGCCATCCGTATGCGGGAAGGCAGCGATGTGACACTGTTTGCCACCGGCCACATGGTGTTTCCGGCCCTGTCTGCAGCGGAAATCCTGCATGAAAAAGGAATCTCCGCCGAAGTGATAAATATACACACAATCAAACCTCTGGATACAGAAGCGATACTGCAGTCCGTCCAAAAGACCGGATGCGCAGTAAGCTGCGAGGAGCATTCCGTCATCAACGGCTTAGGCGACAGCATTGCCCGGACACTGGTGCAGCACCACCTCTGCCCGCTGGAATATGTGGGCATGGCAGATGTTTTCGGACAGAGCGGGACACCGGACGAGCTTATGCTCCACTACCATTTGGACGACGCGCACATAGTTGAGGCGGCACAGAAGGCAATCCAAAGGAAAAACGGCTGAGCACATATTAATTAAATGTAAGGAATAACAATCCATGCAAAATATCAGAAATGTAGCCATCATAGCCCATGTAGACCATGGGAAGACCACCTTGGTGGACAGGATATTATACCAGTCCAAACTGTTTCGCGACAATCAGGAAGTCAAGGAGCTGATATTGGACAACAACGATCTGGAACGGGAACGCGGCATCACCATATTGTCAAAGAATGTTTCCGTCCACTACAAGGATTACAAGATAAACATCATCGACACCCCGGGCCATAGCGATTTCGGCGGTGAGGTGGAACGGGTGCTGAACATGGCCGATGGGGTGCTGCTTATTGTGGACGCCTTTGAGGGACCGATGCCTCAGACACGCTTTGTCCTGCAAAAGGCCATTGAGTTGAACCTGAAACCGATTGTGGTCATCAACAAGGTGGACAAACCGAACTGCAATCCTGAACAGACGATGGAGGCGGTGTTCGACCTGATGTTCGCGCTTGGTGCCAGCGAAGAGCAGCTGGACTTCCCGGTAGTATACGGATCCTCAAAGCAGGGCTGGATGAGTGATGACTGGAGAAAACCGACTGACAATGTCTCCTACCTGCTGGACCAGATAATCACTCACATTCCGGAATTCAAACCCCAAGAGGGCAACACCCAGATGATCATCTCATCTCTGGACTATTCCTCATACGTGGGTCGGATTGCCGTGGGAAAACTTACCCGAGGCACCCTGATTGCCGGACAGAACATTTCGTTGGTCAAACATGACGGCAGTATTGTAAAATCCAAAATCAAGGAACTTTACATTTTTGAGGGATTAGGAAAGGAAAAGATTAAAACTGAGATACAGGCTGGTGAGATTTGTGCCATCTTCGGCATTGAAGGATTTGAAATCGGGGACACCATCGCCGATTTTGAAAATCCGGAGGCACTCCCTCCCATCAAGGTGGACGAGCCTACCATGAGCATGCTCTTTACCATTAACAACTCGCCTTTTTTCGGCAAAGAGGGAAAATATGTCACTTCACGTCACCTGCACGACCGGCTGCAGAAGGAGTTGGAAAAGAACCTTGCCCTGCGGGTGGAGCCGACCGCCTCACCGGACGCGCACATCGTATACGGACGGGGCATCCTGCACCTATCCATCCTGATTGAGACCATGCGTCGCGAAGGCTATGAGTTGCAGGTCGGCCAGCCAAAGGTGATTATCAAGGAGATAGATGGCAAAAAATGCGAACCGATAGAGGAACTCATCGTTTTGGTGCCGGAAAATTTCTCCAGCCGCACAATCGACCTTGTCACCAAAAGGAAAGGGGAAATCCTTTCTGTGGAGACCAAAGGCGACCGCATCTACCAGTGTTTCCGCATCCCGTCGCGCGGACTAATCGGACTGCGCAGCCAGATGCTCACCGCCACCGAAGGTGAAGCCATCCTCTCCCACCGGCTGGTTGACTTTGAGCCATGGAAGGGCGAAATTCCGCTGCGGCACAACGGCTCCCTTGTAGCCATGGAAACCGGCACAGCCGTTGCATACGCCATGGACAAGCTACAGGACAGGGGAAGCTATTTTGTGGAACCGATGGACGAGGTGTATGAAGGCGAGGTCATCGGCCAGCACATCCGACAGGATGATTTGGTCATCAACGTCACCAAATCGAAAAAACTGAGCAACATGCGGGCCGCAGGCTCTGATGAAAAGGTGATGCTCCCCCCCGCCATCAAATTCTCCCTGGAGGAATATATGGAATATATCGGTGAGGACGAGTACCTTGAAGTTACCCCAAAATCGCTACGGCTGCGCAAGATCCTGCTTAACGACCTTGACCGCAAACGGCAGGCACGCCGACTGGAGTCACAAGCCCAGAACCATTAGTTTTGTAATAACATACAACAAAAAAAGCGGATTCAATGAATCCGCTTTTTTAATATTGGAGGTCTGTCCTCCCTTTATTTCACAATAGTGAACTCCACACGACGGTTGTGCTGACGTCCTTCATCCGTTTCGTTGGTGTCAATCGGACGACGCTCACCATAACCCTTGGTGGTCATACGGCTACGCTCAATACCCTTTTCAACAAGGTAGTCAACAGCTGTTTTTACACGACGCTCAGAAAGAGCCATGTTGTATTCATCCGAACCCTTGCTGTCCGTATGTCCGGTGATCAGCACCTTGACATCCGGATGACGTTTCATGAAGTCGGCCACCTTATCCAGCCTGCGGGCCGCCTCAGAACCCTGAATGGAGGATTTGTCAAAGTCAAATTCGATATTCTGCAATCCCTCCGGCATCTGGGTGCCATCAGATTCCAATTCAATCAACAGTTCCTTGGTCTGGAATCCGGAGGACTCAGGAATGTCAAACGTCTCTTCGTGACTGTGGTAGCCAGGAGATGTCACCTTAATCTTATAATGATGGCCGGCAGGCAGGGACATCAGGAATTTGCCGGTCGCCTCGTTGGTTTCAAAATCACCGATTTTACGGTTGGAATCCAAATCAATCAGCTCAATAGATGCGGACAGCGGCTCCTTGGTGAGCTTGTCGCGCACCAGACCGGTCAGCAGGGTCATCTGGTGGGCAGGCATGGCCTTTTCCTTCACCTCAGCCTCTTCAGTAAAAGGATCCTCCTCCTCATCGTCCAACAGGTTATCCTCAGTGGTGGAAACAAAAACCTTGTCTGTCTTGAAGGAGATGCAGTAGATATCCTCCTCGCCAAAACCGGTCGGTTGTGCGGAAGCGTAATATGCGCTCTTGCCATTTGCAGTAATCACAAAAGAGATGTCGTCACCCGGGGTGTTGATTGGCACACCAATATTGCGGGGTTTGGACCACTGGCCGTTTTCATAGGTGGAGACAAAGATGTCAAATCCGCCTATACCATCATGACCTCTGGAACTGAAATACATCGTTTTCCCGTCCGGATGGGCGAACACTGTGACCTCATCTTCCGGCGTGTTGAGCACATTGCCCAGATTCGTCACATTTTTCCATTTGCCCTTATCGTTCTTGGTAACTTTGTAAATGTCATGGCCACCATATCCCATGTCGGTACGGTCGGAGCAGTAGAAAATGGTGTTGCCGTCATAGGAATATGATGCCGAAGTCTCATGGAACTTGGTGTTAACGGCACGCGGCAGACGTTTTGCAGCACCAAACTTCTTGCCATGCAGCTTCGCCTCGTACAAATCACCACCTCTCTTCTCCTTATACAACAGGACACGGCTTCCGTCGTTGGAGACACCCTGCACTGCAAAATGACCGCGCAGATTGGTTCCCAAAGCCCAATGTGCCTTGTCCCAGGAGGAATCCTTGGAGGAGCGGAAAATCTTCTCATAATACTTGCCATCAGAGGCAAACCCCTTGTTCGGATTCTTCTTCATCGAACGGCGGGTTGTGAAGAAAAGCAGGCTGTCATCCGCCGTGACCGCAGGGCCGTATTCATCGCACTTTCCGTTAACATTGGTGTCCAGAATGTAAATTTTGCAAGGAATCTCCCCACGACGCACCAGCAGCTTTCCGTTTCTGCACTCCTTGATCCGTTGCTGTGCCTTCAAATTGCCCTCGCGTGTAATACCCGGTGTGATCAGGTAACGCTTGTAATATTTGACTGCATCATCATACTCATAGCGCATCTGATGGGCATAACCTTTATAATACACCAATTCGGGAGCCACCAGCGAATCCAGGGTGTAGGCGATCTCCGCATAGTGCACAGCCTCCGGAATCTGGTTCAAATGCTCATAACAATTGGCTATTTCAAAATTCAATTCAGCATTCTTGGGATTGAACTCATTGGCCCTCAGTAAGAAATTCACCGCCCTGCGGTAATCTTCGGCCTTCATGGTCTTTTCTCCCATTTTCTTGTTTTTCAGAGCTTTTTTAAACTCACTTTTCGTTTTGTTAGGGAAATTTGTCTGGACAAAATCCACATTTTGGGCAAACAATCCGCAAACAAATGCTTGAAAAAACAATAAAAATAAAAACTTTCTCATTTGCTTGAAAATTTATAAATTAATAAATATGTTTTTCTTTCAATATTTCTTTTGTTACACTTCATCCTAATTTCTGCAATTCTTCAAACAATTTTCAGCCTGCCTGACACCCAAAACGGAAGCATGGCTCCAATCCTCACAAGCGCCCGCGTCATCATCCAGCATCTCCTTCAGATTGCCGCGATGCAGATAGGCATTCCCATAATCCGCGTTCAAGGAGATGGCCGTGTCAAAATCAGATATGGACTTTTCAAACTCCTTTAATTTATAATAGGCAATGCCACGATTGTTATATAAAAGATGGTTGGATGGATTCAGGCGGATACAGGCGGAGAAATCCTCCACCGCACGCCGGTATGCACCCATGTTCAAATACACGATTCCACGGTTGTTCAACGCCAAATAATAGGTGGAGTCCAAAGCATGGGCCAGCGAATAATCGGAAACCGCCCCCTCATAATCATCCATTTTCACCCGGATACTCCCACGATTGCAGTAGTATATGGCACAAGGACGATACATGATGGCACTGGAATAATCCGCAGCCGCCCTTTCATACGCCCCAAGCATCCGATAACAGCTTCCACGGTCGTTGTAGGCCGTCGCCAACGAAGCGTTGAGGGATATCATTTTGGAAAAAACCTCCGCCGCCCTGGCGTATTCCTTCTGCAAAAAAAGACCTTTTCCCTCCGCATATAATGCCTCAACGGCAGAATCGGAGAGGGAAACTACGGCATTTTTCTCAGGAAGCTCCTGGCCGTCCACCCTACCAACGCCAGCATAACATACTGACAATAAAATTATTATAAAAACATTTCTCATAAAAAGAAATATACTTCCTATACTTATTGCTAATTTGCAAAAGTATAAAAAATATTTCACATTCCGAATGGATTTTTAAAAAAAAATTTCAAAAAAATGAGGGGAGGGCTAAGTGGAACAAAAAAACTACTCCAAACCCGGATGCAAATAGACATCCAACAGCCCATCGGGCATGGAAACCTCAATCCGCCGTGCCGCCCGGTCCACCCGACGAATCAACTCGTCCACAATTGGAAGCAGGACTTCAATACCTTGATGATCAATTTGAAACAATGATTGATGCGGGTATTCGAGCACACCGGTACAGACACCTACCGACTGCTGGTTTTCATCCACAATTTCGAAACCCTTAATTTCATGATAATAGAACCGGTTGCCAGTCAGCGGTGGCAGCATGGAAAGTGGCAGGTACAATTCAGCATCCACCAGCGAGGGAGCCGTGCCGGCATCCACATCCTGGAACTGCACAACTACCTGCTGACGGTTCTTAACCTTTATGGAGGTCACAAAAAAAGGAACCAGTTCTTCCTGTTGGGCAAGAAAAACTGATTCCATGGAATAATATTTCTCCGGTTCGTCCGTATCCAAATAAACCGAAAGCTCCCCTTTCAGACCGACAACTTTTGTAACCTTACCAAGGTAGAAAAAATCATCGGACCGCATACGCCTGTTATGCTTCGGCAGGGGTTTCGGCCTCGGCGGCTCCGGCTGTAGCGTCAGTTTCAGCAGGAGTCTCCCCCTCCGTCTGTGCATTGGCTGCGGCTTCAGCGGCAGCGGCGGCCTCAGCAGCTTCACGTTCCTCACGCTCCTTCTCGGCTATGGCGCGGCGTTTCTCCTCCACCACAGCAGCCTTGGCCTCCTTCACCTTTGTTTCGGCCTCAAGCCTTTTCTTGGCTGCCTCTTTTCCGGCTTCAATCGCCTTGATACGGCAATCGCTCATCCGGCGGTCCTTCTCCTCCTTCCAGGCGGCGAAACGGGCATCAGCCTCAGCTTCCGTAAAGGCGCCCTTGGCCACGCCACCCATCAGGTGTTTTTTCAGATAGACCCCTTCCCTGCGGAGCAAGGAGCGGGCCGTATCGGTAGGTTCGGCACCACAGTTCACCCAATAGAGCGCCCTGTCGAAGTTCAACACCACGGCGGCAGGTTCGGTCAAAGGGTTGTACGTGCCGATGCGTTCAATGTAACGTCCATCCCGAGGTGCACGACCGTCTGCAATGACAATGTGATAAAAGGGCTGCCCCTTTTTTCCATGTCTCTGTAATCTGATTTTTGTTGACATTAAATTACTTTTAAAATTTGAAACTTGTAAAATTTAAGTGTGCAAAAGTCGTAAAAAAATCAATACAAAAATGCAAATCCGCCATATTTTTTTTCTACCTTTGCATTTTTAAATAAAACACCAACATGCGAGTTAACATAATCAACATTGGAGACGAGCTGCTGATCGGCCAGGTGACCAACACAAACGCCTCATGGATGGCGCAGCAGCTGACCGCAAACGGCTGTATGGTGACGGACATTGTCTGTGTCGCCGACCGGCGCGAAGCCATCGAAAACGCACTGGTCCGCAGCCTGCAGCAGGCTGATGTCGTGCTGATAACCGGAGGTCTAGGCCCCACGAAGGACGACATCACCAAAAAGACACTATGCGACTTTTTCCATTCCACACTGGTGGAGGACGAAGCAAGCCTGCGCAACATTGAACGGATATTTGCGGGACGCGGATACCCCATGACGGAGACAAACCGGATGCAGGCGCTGGTGCCGGCCTGCTGCAAGGTGATTGTGAACACAGTCGGGACCGCCCCCTGCATGTGGTTTGAGACGGATGGCAAAACTGTGGTTTCGATGCCGGGTGTCCCTTCGGAGATGAAGCACCTCATGAGCGGGGAGATCCTGCCGCGCCTCCAAAAGATGAACGACGGGCTCTGCATCCTGCAGAAAAACTTGATTTTCCAAGGCATCGGAGAATCATTCCTTTCGGACCGCATCGAAAGTTGGGAAACCGCACTCCCCTCCCACATCGGCGTGGCCTACCTGCCGCAGCACGGCATGCTGCGGCTGAGGCTGACCGCAACCGGCACCGACAAGGCCGCACTGCAGCGGCAGCTGTATGAGGAGAGCCGCAAACTCTATGGACTGGCCGGTGAATACATTCTTGGCGAAGACAGGGAATCGCTGCAGGAGATTGCAGCCGAAACGCTCCGCCGCCACGGCATTACATTAAGCAGCGCCGAAAGCTGCACGGGCGGCGCCATCGCCTCACGGCTGACCGCCATGCCCGGAGCGTCGCAATACTTCAAGGGCGGCGTGGTGGCCTACAGCAACGAGCTGAAGCGGCAGCTTCTGAATGTGAAGGCGGAGACCTTGGAAAAGCACGGCGCCGTCAGTGAGGAGACGGTGCGTGAGATGGTGGAGGGCGTGCGAAACGTCTGCCGGACAGATTTTGCCGTCGCCACCACAGGCATCGCAGGCCCGGACGGCGGAACACCGGACAAACCGGTCGGGACCGTATGGATAGGTGTCGCCTCCGAAAAACGGACTGTCACGAAGCTGCTTCATTTCAGCGACCAGCGCGCACAAGTAATCGAACGCACCTGCAACCAGGTGTTCAGCGAACTCATAAAACTCATCCGTGAATCATGTGGAAAATAATATTCAGCCCCCAAGTCATCAGCATATTCATGCTTGTATGCTCAAACTGCTTCATGACATACGCCTGGTACGGGCATTTGAAGAACATGTCAGGCAAGGCATGGTGGATCGCCGCCATCGTAAGCTGGGGCATAGCCTTTTTCGAGTATATGATACAGGTGCCGGCCAACCGCATAGGCTATACGGTATACACCCTGCCGCAACTTAAAATAATACAGGAGGTGGTGTCGCTGTCGGTATTCATACCCTTTTCGATGCTGCTGATGAACCAGCCGTTCAAGTTGAACTACCTTTGGGCTGGACTCTGTTTGCTGGGCGCGGTCTTCTTCATATTCAAGGGCTGATCCCCATAGGTGATTTCACGTGTCGTCACCTGCAGGTTGATGCCGTCGTATTCAGCCTTCTCAACCCAATTGCCCCATTCGTCATATTTTAGGAAAAAGGTGCGGAAATCCACATCACCATAGCGGTTACGGATTGTTTTCAACCGGTTTGAACGGTAACTGTAGCTTATTACCTGCCACAAATGGTCTGCCTGCGACCCCTCCCAAACCAGCCTGCCACGGGAGCCATATTTGTAATGACGGATTTTCATACATGAATCCCTGTAATCGTAAGTTTCCTCGGAAAGTATTTTTCCATTCCGGTCGGATGTCTTACGGTAGGCCCAGCACTTTGAAGTATCCTTTTCCGAATAACTGATTCTGCAAAGCCATCCGTTGGCGTCATAACTGTATTCCTTCACATAGGGAACCACATAGCGGTAAGGGTTCCACGGGCATTCCTCCTTGACAAGCCGCTGGAGGGAGTCATAAGTATAATGTATCTCTGAAATCGGAACGTAGGCGCGGCTGAAGGTTCTTTCCTCCGACAGCAGGCCGCCACGGTAGCGGTAGGCGGTTTCACAGAACAGGGCTCCGGTATCGTCATATTGCCGTACAGAGACAAGCTGCCCTATAAGATTATATTTGTGTTCTGTCCTGCCGGCCATGCGCCCTCCCATCCACCAGCTGTGCGCCGTCATCCGGTGCTGCGCGTCAAACGTGAAGGTGTCGGTCTGATCCTGAAAGGGCTGCTGACGGAAAACCCGGTAGAAGGTCAGATAACCGGCCGAATCGAAACGCCATTCGTTGAATCCGGTCTGCAAGCTCTTCTCCGCTTCCCTGTAGCGCATCCCATCCACTTTGAAATGGTAGGAAAGATATATTGATTCACGGAGTGAACGCACCGGCCCCTTCAGTTCGAAAGAGGACAGATGCCGTGCCTCATTCCGCTGCGCATGCAACGGTGCCAGCAACGCCATCAGCAACATTATTCCGAATGTCTTCCGCAACATGGTCTATGCTTTTTCCTCACGGTAGGCCAGGTTGCGCCGCGCCTCCTTCTCCTTCAGGGTCTCGCGTTTGTCGTACATCTTCTTGCCGCGGGCAATGGCTATCTCCAGTTTGGCGTAGCCGCTTTCAGCTATATACAATAATGTAGGGATCACCGTCGTGCCCTTTTCATTCAGTTTTGACCGGATTTTACGCAGTTCGCGCTTGGTGAGCAGAAGTTTGCGGTCACGCTTGGGCTCATGGTTGTTGTAGCTGCCAGCCTTGTATTCGGAGATGTGCAGCCCGCGCACCCAGAACTCCTCCCCGATAAAGAGGCAGTATGAGTCGGTAAGGTTAACCTTGCCCGTACGGATAGCCTTTATTTCCGTGCCGACCAACACTATGCCGGCGGTGAACTTGGTGGAGAGGAAATATTCGAACTCCGCCTTGCGGTTCTTGAACTGCACCTGTGGCTGCTGCTTCTTCTGTGCCATTATCTCTCCGACGCCCCTTTTTTGAAATTTGCCAGACCCTCGTTCAGAAATTCGATAAAATGCTGCACGTTCCGGTCGTACTGATGGTTTTTCCTTGTCAGCACCTTTCCGTCAGCATCCAT
>DBYD01000048.1:31893-41763 GCA_002309855.1 Bacteroidales bacterium UBA1195 | reverse complement strand
GGTCACTACGGATACAGCTACATGGTTGGCGAGTGCCAGCCGATGAGCATCGACGTGCAGTTCTGCGAGGGCTCGAACGTGGCGCGTCTGACTGCGCCGATCGGGTTCACGTCGTACACGTGGCGCGACAGCCGCGGCAACGTTGTGGGCGTGACGCGGAAGTACAACGCGCAGAACCCGCCCGACGGGACTGTCTATACGTGCGAACTGATGTCCGCGATCGGCTGCTCGTCGAAGCTTGCTGCGGTGATCCAGAAGACGATGATAGCGCCGGAGTTCATGCACTCGCTTGACACCTGCGCCCATGAGGTGACTCTTATCCAGGTGGCCTATGCTACGGGCTCGACTGTTGCGAGCTGGACGTGGGAGATCGGCAAGGAGGGCTACGGGACGGAGTACACGAGCAACGACTCGATAGTGAAGTACGTGTTCCAGGACACGGGCCTGTACACGATACTACTGACGGTGAACACGAAGAACGGGTGCGCGGACACGCAGTCTGTGCGTGTGTTCAACTATCCGGACCCTGTCGCGAAGATATACTGTCAGGAGACGATGTGCAAGTACAAGGAGACGCAGGTGTGGGCGACGGGCGGCGACGACTACTACTGGTCGTCCGTTGACAGCGGGCGTATAGTGGAGTACCACCACGACACGATCATCATTGACCGCGGTGGGACGTACGCGGTCCGTGTGACTGACACGAACGGGTGCTACGGGTATGACACGGCGAACACGGAGCACCGCGCGTTCCACACGGTGTTTGCGGTGACGAACGAGCCGTGCTACAACGACGCGAAGGGTGCGATATCGATCCGCAGCACGACTGGCGGGACGGAGCCTTACCTGTACACGTGGACGGGCTACGGCACGGCTGACATGTCTCGCGGGGACGCTAACGCCGTGATGAAGAACCTGCGTGCTGGCAAGTACTACCTGTACACGGAGGATGACATAGGCTGCAAGAACTACGACACTGTTGAGGTGATGCAGCCTGACTCGATGACGATAACTTTGGACAAGCTTGTGAACATGCGGTGCGCGAAGCCGAACGGTTCGATAGAGATATCTGTTGAGGGCGGCACGGTGCCCTACACGTACCTGTGGGACACGCCGTCAGCGGACACGACGCAGGACGTCTATGGTCTGCGTGACGGCCGCTACGAGGTTCTGGTGACGGACAATGAGGGCTGCACGATGAAGGCGAGCTACGAGGTTATAGCGATCCCGAACCCGACGATAGAGGTTGACACGTTGGTGAACGAGACGTGCGACCAGTCGAACGGGTTGATAGACGTGCGCACGATCAACGGTGTGGAGCCTTTGGAGTACAAGTGGAGCCCTGACGGGACGGGCAACAAGACAGACGTGCTGTCGGGTATACCTGCGGGGACGTACCAGGTTCGTGTGACTGACGATCTGGGGTGCTCCTACGACACGGTTCTGTCGATCACCAACCATGCGACGCAGGTTGTGACTGTGGCGGAGCTGGAGCCTGAGTACTGCGACCGCATGGACGGCCACATCCTGGTGTCGGTCACGGGCGACACGGACTACTTCGAGTACTCGTGGCTGCCCGCGGACGTTGACGAGAACTCGCCTGAGCTGACTGGCCTGCGGGCTGGGACGTACACTGTGACCGTTTTCGACGGCACGTGCACTGTGAGCAAGGAGATAGTTGTCGACTTCGTTGAGGGTCCTGTTGCGGACTTTGTGACGAAGACGTACAATGTTGCGACGAACAACACGTTCGCTTTGTCTGACAACACGAAGCCGGGCGGCGGCGCGTTGAGCGTGTGGCAGTGGGACCTGGGCGACAACAGCACGGAGGTGGGGAAGCTGGTGTACCACAGCTACGAGGCTCCTGGCGACTACTATGTGCTGATGCGTGTGGAGGATGTGAACCGCTGCTGGGACACCATCACGAAGCGCATCCACGTGTATGACGAGCTGAGCGTGTACATACCGAACGCGTTCACGCCCAACGGTGACGGCTTGAACGACGACTGGGGCCCTGTGATGCAGGAGTACCAGGAGGAGGGTTACAGCCTGACGCTGTATGACCGCTGGGGCCAGCAGGTGTACCACACTCAGAAGACTGACGACCGCTGGGACGGCCGAATCGGCGGCAAGCCGGTGACGACCACCAGTGTCTATTCCTACAAACTGATAGTAAAGGATTTTACGGGACAGCTGCACGAGTATGTGGGGCATGTGACCGTTGTGAAGTAACAGCTGATGAATAGGTTTATGTGTATTAAATTGATTCGGTCCCTTCTATTGTGCTTCCTGTTGTCTTTAATGTGGACGGAAACTGTGCAAGCCATCAACGTCAAGGTGCGTGTTCTGTCCGAATTTAATGTCAAATCTGTGGTTTTCAAAACAGAAGCTGGCCAATATATGCTTCTGTGTGACAATTCGCGTGTCTTCGAGGAGGATTTGAAGCCGGGTGAGGCGGTCACACTCAGCCTGTATGACAACCAAATACGTGTTGAAAAGGGTATTGAGCTGATAGGCACCTATTCGCAGGTTGACATGATAGGCACGCGCTACAGCAATGTCTTTTCCCTGCAATTGCCCCAGTGGAGCAAAAGGCGCAGTTATGAGGAGCGTCTGTCGGTTTCGGTGCAGCAGGGGATGCTTCTGATCAATCGGATTGATCTGGAAAAATATGTTGCCGGGGTGGTGCAGTCGGAGGTGTTCGGAAGCTCCAACGATGTGGAGTTTTTCAAGATACAGGCAACGGCAGCACGCACCTATTGTCTTGCCAACCTTAACCGTCACTTGAGGGACGGATACAACATGTGCGATGCGGTGCACTGCCAGTCGTATAAGGGAAAATGCACGGACGCGGACATCCTGCGCGGCACTTTTGAAACATACGGCGATGTGATTGTGGACAGTATGGACCATCTGATCACGCCGGCCTATCATTCGAACAGCGGCGGGATGACGGTTGATGCCGGAGACATTTGGCAGCGTTCTGTCCCATATCTTCAGGCGAGGGTGGACTCTTTCAGTATGGATGCACGCAACTACTTGTGGGAAAAACATATCCATTCGGACCAGTGGACTGCCTTTTTCGTTTCAAACTATGGTTCCTCCTATCGTTCCGCTGAAAAGCAGCAGGCAATCCGACATCTTTCACAGCCTCAGCGTATGGCCTATTGGGTTATTGGCAAGGATACCGTCCCGACAAAAAATCTGCGCAACCATTTCAAACTCCGTTCCTCCTATTTTTCGGTGCAGCCGCAGGAGGGGGGCGACAGCGTCTGTTTGAGCGGAAAGGGCTACGGGCACGGTGTGGGACTAAGCCAGGAGGGGGCTATCCAGATGGTCCGGAGCGGTTACGGTTTTCAGGAGATTCTTCAGTTTTATTACAGTAATGTCCATATAGTAAAATATACTGATATCATAGGATTTTAGGGATGGAAAAGGTGGAAGTGCGGGTCCGCTTCGTTGCGGAATGGGGCGGATCGCCAATGCGGATGGTGGTGATGGAGACGGTGGACCGCAAAATGGTCTTCCCCATCATTATTGCGGAAAATGAGGCCCGCATCCTGTCCCACGAATGGGTGGAAGATGAGTTGAAACGTCCGGATTCTTACGATTTGCTGGCTGAAACGATGGATGGTTTTTCCATTCACATGCAGGAGGCGCTGATTTACCGTCTTTTGGAAGGTGTTTTTTATACCCGAATTGTATTGGTGTCGGAGCAGCAGGTGCTGGAGTTGGAGTCAAGGGTTTCTGATGCGGTGATCATGGCCATCCGGGGTCATTGTCCGGTGTATGTGGTGCCGGATGTGCTGGAAAAAGTTGGGATTCCTTCGCAGATGTTGAAGAGTGTCGGGAACCTTTCTGCCAGCGAAACGGAAAAACAGGAGTCTGTTTCAGAAATGTCGGTGGAAAAGTTGGAACAGAGGTTGCGTGAGGCGGTTGAAAACGAGGATTTTGAGTCGGCATCAATCCTGCGCGACCAAATCAAGGCAAAGAAAGGCGACGAGTAATTCATGGATTCCATTGCTGTACAATCCCCATATCCGCTTGTTAACGAAATCCCCGCAAATCTGCCTGCATGGGAGGGTTCCTTGCGTGCTTCGCTGGATAGTGCCTTTACGCTTCGTCCGGTACAGGGAGGCATGGACACTTTGTTGGCGCAGCAGCTGCTGCAGCCGGTGGAACTATGCCGGCCGTTGCCCCGGACATTGCCGTTCTCTTCGCTCTTCCCCTGCCTGCTATTGCTCTATCTGGGAGTGGTGGCCGGTCACCGGTTCAGGAGTGTGCCGGTTTCTGCAAGTTCCGGAAAAAGCTTGTCGGACAGGATGCTGCCGCATCTTTTCCTGACAGAGCGCACGGCTACGGACGAGTGGTTCCGTTGGATGCGCTATGTTGCGCTTTGTGTGGGTTTCGCACTATGTACGGCCTCACTCATGCACTGGGCCGGAAGCAATGTTTGGACGGCCATTGCTCTGGCAGGTTGTGTGGCTTATTTGATTTTAAAACAATTATTGCGTTTCAGTACGGCTTTCCTATTGGATGTGGAGTCGCTCTCCCGTCAGTTTGTGCGCCGTAAACACTATATTTATTATAATGTATTGTTGTGGCTCGCTTTGGTGGCGTTTGTCTATGCGCTGTATCCCTCCATGTTGCTTGCGGCCATTTTCCCTGTGACCATGGTGGTTGTAAATATAATATTGTTAATCAATGCAATAAGTATATTTTCAGAAAGAATGAAATTATATGGCATTTTTTTGTACTTTTGCACTTTGGAAATCATGCCGGCAGTATGCATGGTTTTGTATATATTAAGGTGTTAAAGAACAAGTAGTTAGGAGATATTCATGAGAATAAAAAGCATTCTGTTTTCGCAGAATCCTCCGCAAAATTTTGACAAAAGTCCCTATGCGGAGTACACTAAAAAGTATAATGTAAAAGTGAATTTCTTCAAGTTTTTCCAATCCGAAGAAATCACTACTGAACAATTCCGGAAAAAAAGAATTCATATTGAGGACTATACTGCTGTAATTCTGACCAGTAAGAAGGTTGTTGACCATTTTTTCTCCGTTTTGCGGCAGATGAAGCTCTCACTGCCTAAGGAGTGCCATTTCTATTGCATCAACGATGCGGTCGCCTTTTATTTGCAGAAATACATAGTCTATCGGAAGCGTAAGGTCTTTTATGGTAACGGGGAGCAGGAGGATCTGCTCCGGCTGTTGGAGGAGAACGATGAGAAATACCTCTATCCTTGTGGAGTGGAGACCATTGCCAATACTTTCAGTGATATGATGGATAATCGCAAGATTTCTTACAAGAAGGTGGAAATCTACCACATATCCTATGCCGACCTCGCACCGTTGTCCTTGGACAAGGGCAATTACGACCTGTTGGTCTTCTTCAGCCCGCACGGGGTGGATGCTTTCCGCAAATCCTATCCGGATTTTGTGCAGGGCGACATCCAGATTGGGGCCTTGGGGAGCCAGGTGGTGGAGAAGATGCAGCAGGAGGGGCTGCGGGTGGATGTCTCCGCCCCTACACCGGAACATGCCTCCATCTTCACGGCAATAGACTGTCTGTTGCAGAAAACCAATGGACGGAAACGATGAGCCTGTACGGATTCCCAAAGGCGGAACATCTGTGTGGAAAAACCAATTTTCAGCAGCTTTTCAAGGAGGGACGGAGTTATTACGCCGCCCTGCTGAAGTTGGTCTGTCTGCAGCGTCCGGCCAGCACGTTTGCGGTTCAGGCAGGCATGGTG
Source organism: Bacteroidales bacterium UBA1195 (assembly GCA_002309855.1). GTDB lineage: Bacteria > Bacteroidota > Bacteroidia > Bacteroidales > WCHB1-69 > UBA1195. Next base: position 36,008 of record DBYD01000048.1, on the reverse strand, counting down.
GTTCCGAAAAAGCTGTTCCGACATGCAGTGGACCGCAACCGCGTGAAGCGGCTGTTGCGGGAGTCATACAGGTTGCGCAAACCGGCATTTCAGGCCGCCGTTGGCCGGATTCCATGCACATGGCAGCTGCTCTTCATCTACACCGGAAGGGAACTCCCCACTTTCCAGCAGGTTCAGAAAAGTGTTAATATATTGTTAACCAATGTGCAAAAGAAATATTTGATGCAAGCGGATAAAAAAAACTGTGCGGACGGCACGAAGGTATAGCGATTTGTGCTATATTTGCAAACTTTGCAAATGAATCATATTAGGAATATAAACATATAAATATCAATAAATTAAAAAATGCGAAACAAAGGGTTTATTTTATTTTTTGCAGTAACGTTTGCGTTGGTCTGTATCTATTCCTTATCGTTTACGTACTGCACACGCAGGGTGGAGAACAAAGCGAAAGAATATGCTCAGAACGATCCCACCCGTGATTCCTTGATTGCAAGGGCTAACGGCAATGCCTTTATGGAGACCTACCTGCTGGATTCCTCCGCCAAAGCCCGTGAAAACAGGTATTTGCAACGGGTGTCCGATTCCACAGCCTACAATCTCCTTTTTGCCAAGTGGACGTACAAGGAATGTAAGGAGTTGGAAATCAATCTTGGTCTGGATTTGAAGGGCGGTATGAACGTGACCTTGGAGGTCTCCGTGCCCAACATTGTGACCTCATTGGCCGGCAATGGGGCGAAGGATTCGCTGTTTGTCAAGACCATGAAGCTTGCGCGAGAGAAACAATACCGTTCACAAAGTGATTTCATCACTCTTTTTGAGCAGTCCTTCAAGGAGGTTGCTCCGGCCAATGCCAAGCTCTCCACCATTTTCCGCAAATTGCAGTTTAACAAGAACAACCCCACTAATGCGGAGGTGATTTCCGCGTTGCGCGAAGAGACGGAGTCCGCGCTGAACAACGCTTACATGGTGTTGCGCGCCCGTATCGACCGTTTTGGTGTCACCCAGCCGAACATCCAGCGTCTGCCGCAGTCCGGACGCATCATGGTTGAACTTCCCGGTGTGAAGGAGCCTGATCGGGTGCGTAAGCTCCTGCAGGGTTCCGCCAACCTCGAATTCTGGAAAACCTACGAATTTGGTGAAATTGCCGACCTGTTTGCCCAGGCCAACGACCGTATTGCGGAGATTAACAGTGGCAAAAAGGAGACGGTGAAGGACACTGCGGTCACGGATGAGGCGGATGAGGCGGCCAAGGAGGGGCAGGCCGAAAACTTCTATGAGGGTGCCGACTCCACTGACACTGAGGCTGACGAAGAGGATGAGAGCCAGATGACTCCGGAGCAGATTCAGGCAAAATACCCGTTGCTTTCCAAACTGGTGATGGATCCGCAGCGCCGTCCGGACGAGGATGGCAAATACGGTCCGCTGATCGGTTACTGCCATGAGTCGGATACCGCCGACATCAACGCCATGCTGAACATGGACGTGGTGAAAAGCCTTTTCCCGCAGGATCTGAAAATCTGCTGGCAGGCCAAGTTGGGCAAGGACAAGACCCCGGTGCATTACCTGATTGCCCTGAAGGCTGTCGGTGAGCAGGGTCCCGTTTTGGACGGAAAGGTTGTTGTTGACGCCCGTCAGGACTTCAACGACCGTGCCGGAAATGAGATTTCCATGACCATGAACACTGAAGGCGCCAAGCAGTGGAAGAAAATCACCGAGGAGAACAAGGGCAACTGCATCGCCATCGTGCTGGACAATCTGGTATATTCCTATCCGCGTGTCAATGATGTGATTCCGAACGGACGTTCCTCCATCACCGGCGGATTCTCGTTAGAGGAGGCCAAGGACCTTGCCAACCTGCTGAAGGCCGGTAAGCTTCCCGCCCCTGCGGTTATTGTATCTGAAGAAATCGTTGGACCGACACTGGGTAAGGAGTCAATCCATTCCAGCTTGATTTCCTTCATTATAGCATTCTGCTTGGTTCTGATTTACATGGCCTTCTACTACAGTCGGGCCGGTTGGGTCGCGGGAATCGCCCTTGTGACCAACATCCTGTTCATTTTCGGAACACTCGCCTCCATCGGTGCGGTTCTGACTCTGCCCGGTATCGCAGGTATTGTGCTGACTTTGGGTATGGCAGTGGACGCGAACGTCATTATATTTGAACGAATTCGTGAGGAAATCCGGGCCGGTAAGGGAGTGCGTCTGGCATTGGCCGACGGTTACAAGGCGGCCTATTCCGCCATCATCGACGGTAACGTCACCACGCTGATCACCGGTATTATCCTCTTCATTTTCGGTTCCGGCCCCATCCAGGGTTTCGCCACCACACTGATTATCGGTATCCTTTCGTCCCTGTTTACCGCTATCTTTGTCACACGTCTGATCTTCAACTGGATGTTTGACAAAAACAAGGAGGTGGCCTATGGCAACAAGTGGACACTGAATGCCATGACCAATTTCCACTTCGACTTCCTGGCCAAACGTAAGGTGTTCTACGTGGTTTCCGCCGTATTGATTGGTATCGGCATAATTTCGCTCTGCATCCGTGGTCTGAACTTCGGTATCGACTTTACTGGAGGCCGTACCTACACTGTCCGTTTCGACCAGCCGGTGAAGGCCGATGACCTGCGTGCCAGCCTCACCAAGGTTTATGACGGCATCACGCCGGAGGTGAAGACCTTCGGTTCCGACAACCAGATGAAGATCACCTCAAAATGGCGTTTCTCCAATGGTGAGGATGAGAGTTCTGAGATCGATTCCCTCTCTGAGGTCCGCCTCTATGAAGGGTTGAAGGGGTTCTTCAAATCCAATGTGACCTTTGAGGATTTCAGTGTGCAGAACCAGAGCGTCGGTCTGATCAGTTCGCAGAAGGTAGGTGCCACGGTGTCGCGTGACATAACCCGCAGCGCCTTCATTTCTGTGCTCATCGCACTGTTGTGTATCTTTGTCTACATCGCCCTGCGGTTCCGCAACTGGCAGTTCGGTCTGGGCGGTATCATCTGTCTGGCGCACGACGCCCTGTTCATCATCGGCACCTTCTCGCTGCTGTACGGGCTGATGCCGTTCACAATGGAGGTTGACCAGGCATTCATCGCCGCCATCCTGACCATCATCGGTTACTCCATCAACGATACGGTGGTTGTGTTCGACCGTGTGCGTGAGTACAGGACGCTTTACCCGAAACGCAACCTCAAGGACAACATCAACGCGGCTGTCAACAGCACGTTGAGCCGTACCATAAACACATCCGGCACCACGCTGGTCACACTGCTGGCCATCTTCCTGCTGGGCGGTGAGGTTATCCGCGGCTTTGTGTTCGCCCTGCTGCTCGGTATCCTTATCGGTACATATTCATCCATCTTCATCAGTACTCCTGTTTCCTACGAGTTCCTGAAAAAGAAGGAGGATTCTGAAGAAATTGAGAAAAAATAACACATTATAATCATCATCATGGAAAGAGACAAACAGATTTTCGATCTCATTCAGAAGGAGAGGGAACGTCAGACAAAAGGTATAGAGCTGATCGCCTCCGAGAATTTCGTGAGTGACCAGGTGATGGAGGCCATGGGCTCCGTCATGACAAACAAGTATGCTGAAGGCTATCCCGGCAAACGCTACTACGGCGGATGCCAGGTGGTGGACCAGAGCGAAACCATCGCCATCGAACGCGCCAAACAGCTGTATGGTGCATGTTGGGCCAATGTGCAGCCGCACAGCGGTGCCCAGGCCAATATGGCGGTCTTTCTGGCCTGCCTGAATGCAGGCGACACCTTCATGGGCATGGACCTGAACCACGGCGGACACCTGAGCCACGGCAGCCCTGTGAATTTCAGCGGCATCATGTACAAGGTGGTCGGCTACCAGGTCAAGGAGGAGACCGGCACTGTCGATTACGACGATATGGAGAAGAAGGCCAAGGAGTTCCGTCCGAAGCTGATTATCGGTGGGGGTTCCGCCTACAGCCGCGACTGGGATTGGGCGCGCATGCGTGCCATTGCCGACAGCATCGGCGCCATCCTGATGGGCGACATTTCCCATCCCTCCGGCCTGATTGCCAAGGGTTATCTGAACAATGCCGTCAAGTATTGCCACATTGTGACCACCACCACCCA
>DBYD01000048.1:0-31848 GCA_002309855.1 Bacteroidales bacterium UBA1195 | reverse complement strand
GGCAAGACCACCCCGAAGGGTGAAATAAAGAAGATGAGCGCCTTGTTGGACAGCGCAGTGTTCCCCGGAACACAGGGCGGCCCGCTGGAGCATGTCATTGCCGCCAAAGCCGTTGCGCTCGGCGAGGCTTTGACCGACAGCTATGACCAGTACATCCGGCAGGTGATGAAGAACGCCAAGGTGATGTGCGAGGCCTTTGTGAACAAGGGCTACAAGGTCATCAGCGGCGGCACCGACAACCACCTGATGCTGATCGATCTCCGCACCAAGTTCCCCGAACTCACCGGTAAGGAGGCTGAGAATGCGCTGGTTGCAGCCGACATCACTGTGAACAAGAACATGGTTCCCTTCGACAGCCGTTCCGCCTTCAAGACCTCAGGTCTGCGCGTCGGCACTCCGGCCATCACCACCCGCGGCCTGAAGGAGAATGACATGCCGGTCATCGTCGATATGATCGACACCGTGCTGTGCAACCCGACAGACGAGGCGGTCCGTGCCCGTATCATCGGACAGGTCAACGAGATGATGCAGAACCGTCCGTTGTTCGCCTGGTAGAAGATTCTTAGGTATTTGTGTTTTAAATTAAAATATGCTTCCGGGGGGCTTTGCCCCCCCTTTTTTAATACAGCATCCCGAACATCCACAGCGGAATCCTAATTTTTTACCTTCAAAGGAAAGATTTTTTCAAATTTTTTTCCTTGCAAGGTAAAATTTAGGGGTTGCATGCTGAAAAAACTTAATGCTCAGCATGTATGTGCCGCCTGTGGGCGGTTCAATCCTGAAACAGTTTGTCCAAGGTGACCACTTGCTGGAAAATGCCGCTGTGGATCCCGTATTTCAGTCCGAAGGTGGTGACAAGGGTTACCTGTATGCTGTGGCGGCGGCTTATCTGCTCCATAACCCGTTGTATCCGTTCGCGCAGTTTCCGGTCATCTTCGTTTTTCACTTCAAATTCGCTGCTTGAAAATTTCATTTCGCAGAGATTCACCACATTGTCCATTCTTGAAATGAGGAGGTCAATCTGCATCCCGTCGTTTTTGCCGTCGCCTTTGACCACGAGGGCGGATTGTGTGGAGGATACGCCGAGGATGCCAAGCGCCTGCTTGATTTGGCGGATATGGGCGAAACATACCTCCTCGAAAGCCAAGCCTCTCCATGCGCTGACACTTTGTGACGTGACATTGTGCATCCAAAAATCAGGGTCCGTTTCCGTGCGTCCCTGCACAAATTTCATGTGGAAGAGGCAGAAAGGGTCGGTCAGCTTGTAGTGTGTTTCGCGCCTGCTTTTGCCAAAGGGGATATATGATGTGATGAAATCGCTGTTTTCCAATATTTTCAATAGTTTGGTGGAAGAGCCGCAATCCTCCATTCCGGTTTTGTCGAGTATTTCGCGGCGTGTGAATCCGGCATGGCGTGTCCCCAAAAACTGCACAATGCGCTTCATCTGTTCAGGGTTGGAAAACACCGAGGCGAACAGCCGGTCATATTCGTGGCGAAGCACGGCCCCATCGGTGAAAAATAGCCTGTCAATGTTTTGGGCGAGGCTCAGCTCGGACTTTATGTATCCGAGGTAGTAGGGGATTCCTCCTAATGCCATGTAACCCTGCACGATATCGTATCGTGACATCATCACACCCCTGCTCTGCAGGAACAGCTCGCATTCGTTGAGGGTGAACGGGGAGAGCTTTATCTGGCAGGTGAGCCTTCCGTACAGTCCGCCATAGTTGTTGATGAGTTTGTCTGTCATCCAGGAGGTTGCCGAACCGCATACCACCAGCATCATGTTGTCGCGATGGCTTGCCCATCCGTTCCAAAATGCCTCCAAAGCGGTGACGAAGCCCGAACGTGGGGTGTCCATCCATGGCAGTTCGTCCAAAAAAATAACCTGTCGGGAACCGTCATCAATTGATTTGAGGTGCATTTCGAGCATAAAGAATGCATCCAACCACGAAGAGGGGCATCTGCTCCTTTTCATGCCGTGCAGTTGGAGGGAAAGGTAGAAGTGTTTCAGCTGCTCCTTAAGGCCGTTCTTGTGGTTCTGTTCGTCCACCGGTGAAAGCCCGGAATGGCGGAATGTGATCCGTTCTTTCAGGGTTTCATCCACAAGGTATGTTTTCCCCACACGCCGCCGTCCGTATACTGCAATAAATTCCGGCCTGTTACTGTCGTATCGCTCATTCAGTTCCCGAATTTCCTGTTCTCGTCCTATCATTTTTAAAAAAGTGCTTTTAATTTTCTGCAAAGGTACAAAAAATATCGATTCCAGAAAAATAAAAGGGTAGTTTTATATCTATTTTTTTCTGGAACGCGGTTTTTTTACATTTTAAACCTTCCGTGGCAAAGGTCAGCATCCGCTCCGTCTGCGGTGCCATGATAGTGGTGGATTTGCCCTTTTTTTCTTCCAAAATAAACATAATATTAATTTTAAATAAACACATATACAGTATTTGCCATTTTTCATCCTGGAATGGACATGTTGAATGAGGTGAAGGCGCTCAGCGGGAACGACATAAGTGTCGAAATGTTCGAAAACCATGAAATCGTACTCGGTTATGACTTCGGTCTGGCTCCGACGGAGTATGAATTTTCTTCCGGGCAGGTGCTGAACAACCGTAAAGCGGCCTCCCACCGCATCATTATAGGCGGGAGGGTCAGCGCCCCCTTGTCAAAATAGCCTCATCGTCCGATAGTCACCGATAGCCTGCCGGTTGCGGAAGCGCCGGCGGCGCAACCTTATCCGGAAAAATCCGGATTTTTTTTCACATCCTTTTTTTTGAATCGAATTTTTTAGGATATTTGCGGATTATTATTGAAAAAGGGTTTCTGGAGGGGGAAGAGGTCTGCCTCTCCTGGAATTTAATGGAAAAATGACCTCATTTAACTAACAACCAACAAAATGAAGACAAAAAAATTATCTTCGTTGTTTTTCCTTCTGATGATTGCGGCGGGGCTTTTTGCGCAGCCTGTGGTCGTCGTGAATGAAAATTTTGACAAAACGTCGAGTAACTTCACCGCGCCGCGCGGCGGATGGGGTGTGGACTCGTCGTTGTATGTCAGCGGGCACCGTTCCATGTTGGGAGTGGTTCCCACACAACCTGGCGACTCTGTTGAGCTGGTCTCAGGCTGGTTCGACTGCCAGAAGTATTCCAACATTTTGGTGCAGTTCAGCCACATCTGCAAGGTGTCGGTCTGCGACTTTGCCACGGTGGAGTTCCAGGTGGACCAGCTGGGCGCCAAATGGCAGAGATTCCCGCTGGACTGCTACAAAGGGAACCGTACTCCATACCGCCAGGTGCAGTTCTACCAGAAGAGCTATGATGACTGGTTGCCGAAAGATTCTTTGGCAACGCCCACCAACTCCTGGTGGAAAACCGAAGTGTTCGACCTCTCCACGGAGATTTCCTGGGAAAAGGTCCGCTTCAAATTCAAAATCAAACGTGGAAACGTGGTCGGCACGCAGTTTGCCTACGGCTGGCTGATTGACGATTTCACCGTTTTTGGTTCCACTGGGCAAATCAACATCCCTGTGGTGGATTTTCTGTTAAAGCCTTCGGACACTTCGTATGTGACCGGCCCGTTCCGGGTACGCGCCAAGGTTGCCACACGCACTTTGGCCCGCATCTATCCTCCCAAGCTGAAGATTACGTATGAATATAACAACGTTAAGACCTACGATTCCATCCAAATGTCGAAGGTTCAGGGTGACTCCATCTGGGAGGCTGAAATCCCGCAACAGGTTTTCGGTACGCAAATCAGTTATTCCATCACCGGCAAGGATACTATCGGCAACGAAAAGACCATCGTTGGAAAGACAGTGCTGAAACGTTTTATCTCCAACGGCATGGTCGGTTTTGTGGAGACCTGTCCTGCAGCCTCCTATCTGCCTGTTTCAACTTATGCCTTCCCTTCATGGCAGAATTACACCAATGGATGGACAAGAGTCATTTACAGCTCTACCGAAATGGGTGGTTCCGGTCTGATAGCCCGTCTGGCATACAAAGTGGTGCGTACGGGAGCTTCGGCCAGCCCCAATCAGGAGGTGTGGTTCAAGGCAGTGAAGGACAGTACTATCAACAACAGCAACTATATCAATCCTGAACAGAACGGTTATACTTTGGTCTATTCCGGCACATGGGATCCCACGGTTGCCGGTTGGCGTGAGCTGAAACTGGACAATCCTTTTGTCCTGCAACCCGGATACAATCTGGATGTCATGTGGGTGAACAAGGCTGGTGTCAACTGCAATCCGTACGCCTCTGTCCAGGTGAATGCCATGTACCAGGTGGAGGCTGTCTACGCCACTTCCGCTACGGGAACGGGTACGACTCCTACGTGGGAAGATTATATGTACAAGCCTGTGGCCCGCTTTTTAAAGAGCGGTGCCGGATACAACAATTCGGTCTCCCTGTACAGCATCGACCATCCGACCAGTTCGGTCATTGCCGGACAGTCAACCCCAGTTACGGTGAGCATTCGCAACGAAGGTCTGAAGAACCTCACCTCCTGCAAAATCAACTGGAGCATCAACGGTACGGTGCAGACCCCATACCAGTGGAAAGGCAACCTGCCCGACAACTTTGTCGATACCGGCATCACCATCGGCATCTATGTGCCGACCGCCGGCAAGTACGACCAGCTGGTGGTTTGGGTCAGCGACCCCAATGGCGTGAAGGATTCCGCCCTTTTGGACGACACGCTATCTATCCGCACCTTCGGCTGCGGCAGCAAGTTCGCCGGCAAGTATGTGGTCGGTTCGCAGAGCGGCGCCGACTTCGCCAGCATTACCGAAGCCCTTGACAAAATCGCCCTCTGCGGCAGCAACGGCAATGTGATTCTGCAACTTCAGGACGGCCAGTACACAAGCGTGGAGATTCCCGATTTGAGCAAGCACCTTGGCAACGACACCCTCTTCATCACCTCGTTGAGCGGCAACCGCAACAAGGTGGTATTTGTGGGCAACGGCACCTACATGATTTATTTCAACAACTCCCAGAATGTGGTGCTCAGCAACATCTCCTGCATCCTGCCGAAGGGCGGCGCTACCCAGTACGGCATCCAGTTCGCCAACGGATGTAAGAACATCGAGGTGCGTAACTGCTATGTGTATATGGATACAGTGGAGACTGCCACGAAGTACTGTGTGTACAAGGCCTCATCCACCATTGCCTGCGAGGATATCCGCTTTATCAAGAACGAGTTTGTGGGCGGATACTACGGTGTCTACTTCTACGGAGGCAACGGCACTGCCAACTACAGCAGCAACCTCGTGTTCGACAGCAACCTGGTGTATGGCGCCTACTATTATGGCCACTACTTCTATTACAACCATTTCAAAAGTATAAGCCACAACACCTTCAGGGGAAGGAGCGAGAACAACAACAATTACATGTACCACTATCTCTATTACACCAATGTGGATGTGATGGAGGGTAACCGTTACGATATGTATGATTTCCCGGGACAGTACATGTACAACTATTTCTATTATGTGAACCTGTACAACACCAGTTCCCGCGGTCTTTTCATCAACAACGAGATCATCGGACCGAAGACTGCGGACAATGGTGGTTATGGCATGTATGTGGGATACAGCAATATGGATATCTACCACAACACCATCCTGATGAAGAGCGGCTACGGAATCTACATGTACAACTACAACCAGGGCACAGCCAACATCATGAACAACATCATTGCCATGACCGCCCCCTCCGGTACGACCTATCCGATGTATGTGGGTTCCACACAGGTGGCGGCCGGTATTGGCAGCATCGACTACAACCTCTACTATGCAAAATCCACTGTGGGCTACTGGTTGGGCAACAGGACCTCCATCGACGCATGGCGTACTGCCACCGGACAGGATGTGCATTCGCTGTACAAGAAGCCTGTATTCTTCAACATTCCTGATTTTGACACTCTGGCCAACCATCCCAATCTGTATGATTCCTCCTGGACACACAAGCTGAACCTGGCTCTGTACACCGGTATGGAATGTCCGGTGCCTGCTGGTGTCACACGTGACATTGAGGGAACGCCCCGTGCAGGATATTCCATCATGGGCTGCTACTCCGCCAATCCTCAGAAACTGGATGCCGCTGTAACATCCCTGACCGGCATCTCCGCCTCCGTGGTGAAGGGTGCCGTCTCAAAGGTGAGTGCGGTCATCACCAACATGGGTGAGACAACTCTGACCTCCGCAAAGATCGGTTGGTCGCTCAACGGTGTGAGCCGCGCCGACCGCAACTGGTCCGGTTCGTTGGCCACCTACGCCTCCGACACCGTTCCTTTGGACACGATTACCAGTTATGTGATGGACAACCGCCTGAAGGTTTGGGTGGGAGCCCCCAACAACGGCACTGACGCCAATGTGAAGAACGATACTTTAGTGTTCAATTTCAACGCCTGCGACTCCATGTACCATGGCCTCTATACTGTGGGTGGCAAGACCTCCGATTTCGCCACTCTGACGGATGCCATTGCCAGCATAACAACCTGCGGTGTTGACGGTCCTGTCACGCTGCGGATGGAATCCGGTTCCTACGGTCCCTTCTCGCTTGGCGTGGTCAACGGCCTTTCCGCAAGGAACACCATGACCATCACCTCCGCCACCGGCAATCCTGCCGATGTTGTGTTCCAGGCTAACGGCGGCTATGCCGCAATGCTGAACGCTGCCCGTTATCTCCGTCTTGTCAAGCTGACCTTTGACGGCAGGCAGGGTAATGGCGGTATGAACATGGCCGGAAAATGCCAGAATGTGATCGTGGACGGCTGCGTGATGAAGGCCAACACCACAAGCGGCAACTATGCATTCTACCATAGTGGTTCGATTTGCGACAGCATCTACCTGCTGAACAACGAGTTTGACGGCGGCTACTACGGCCTTTACTTCTACGGTTCCGGCACTGGCGCTGGCGGCTACAACACCAATATCCATGTGGACAGCAACCGTATCATCAATGCCGACTACTACAGCCACTATTTCTACTATACCGACCTGACCAGCTTCTCGCACAATAAGATTATTGTCACGAGCAGGCAGAACTACCACTATTGCTATTTCTACTACACCAACCACTACAACACAGTGTGCAACAGCTGGGATTTCACCAAATCCAGTGTGAAGAACCCGTACATCTATTATTATTATCCGCACCGCTACAACTATGGCAGCAGTACTGACGGCTACATCGTGAACAACGAGGTGGTCGGCGCGGAGAACGGTGAAAACGGATACTGCATGTATCTCGGCTATCCGGGCGAAACCTACCACATCTGGCACAATTCCTTCTATTTGCCCAGCCAGAATGGATATGGCATTTACGGTTATTTCACCACTGTCGGCAACAATACCAATGTGGAGTTAATCAATAATTTGATATACAGCAATTACTATCCAATCTACACCAACGGTAACCTGGCGACCATCACCTCCGACCACAACAACCTTTACTGTCCGGCCGGCCGTATTGCCTCGCTGAACGGTGTGGTCTGCACCTCGCTGAAGGATTGGACCAACGAGACGAACGACAACACCACGGTCTCTGTGGCACCGCAGTTCCTCGGCACCGAAGTGGCCGGTCTTGAGTTGGCTGCCAATACCGGACTTAGCTGCCCTGCCCTGAACGGCGTGACGGAGGATATCACAGGCTTCACCCGTAAGTCCCCCACCATGATGGGCTGCTACGAGTTCAATCCCAAAAAGAACGACCTGAACCTTGTCTCCGTTGTCAAGCCGGTTGAGGGCGATGTGGTGCTTTCGGGCGACACCATTCCGGTGGTTGTCTGCGTGCGCAACATCGGCAGTGCGGCGGTCACCTCCCTCAAGGTGAACTGGACAGTGAACGGAGTCGGCATGACCCAGAAATCCTGGACGGGCAATCTGGCCTCCATGGCAATGGACACCATCTATGTGGGTCATTTCACTGCTGTTTCCGGCTCCAACCACGTGAAAGTATGGACTTCGCTTCCCAACAATGCTGCCGACGAGCGTCCTGCCAACGACACCGCCACCACCAGCATTTCCGGCTGCAGCTCCCTGTTCCAGGGTACCTTCACAATGGGTAAGGGCGGACAGTTCAAGGATTTCGATGACTTTATGACTACGGTCGGCAACTGCGGCCTTGGCGGCCCTGTAACCCTGAAGATACTCAGCGGTTCATACGACTGCCTGCACATGGACAAGGCCATCAAGGGTACATCCTATAAGAACACCATCACCATCACCTCCGCCGCCGGCAACGCCGACAGTGTGATCATCTACAACTCTATGGGACAGGATGCCACTGTCACTTTCGGTGACGGGCTCAACCATGTGATTCTGGAGAAGGTGACCATCAAGGGTTACAACAACATGAAGGGCACCAACTGGATTGCCGTTGGTCTATACGGCTGCGACAGTGTCTGGGTCCGAAACTGTAAGATCATCTGCGACGCTCCTCAGGATGCCTATCAGGAGGGTGCTGCCATATGCAACGTCTATGACCCGTACAACACCGGGCAGGTGTATGACTGCGGTGATGTCTTCATTGAGAACAACTTCATCACAGGCCCGCGTTACGGACTTTCGCTGGAATCCAACAGCACCACCGGCGGTACGCTGCATTTCACCCACAACGACATGCACTTCCGCTATGTGGTTGCCACAATGTACACCTGGGATCTGGCCGACTTCTCCTACAACACCTTTACGGTGGATGTGGATTCCAACGTCGGTGTCCAGAAGTACATCTATCTGGCCGAAATGTACGGAAAGTACTCCAACAGGGACACCATGCGTATGGTCGGAAACCGTTATCTTGTGTATGACTCGAAGGCCACGGACGGCACCTATTTCTATCTGGAGGATTTCCATCCGGATTCCTGCTTCCTGTTCGCCAACAACGAGATTATTTATACAAAAGGTTGCAGTAACACCACTTTTGAACTGTATGGTATGGATAACCTCCATTACATCAACAACTCCCTGTATCTGCCGGAGGGTGGTGACGTGTATAACAACTACCACAACTCGCCGGTTATCATGGCCAACAACCTCTATATGGCGGGTCAGGGCACGATGAATCTGGACTTTAACAGCAACCGCTTCCTCTATAGCGACTACAACAACGTGGTAGGCTACAAGTTGAGCGATCTGCAGCGCGCCACCGGTCTTGACAGCCATTCCGTCAGTATTGCTCCCATGTTCACCGATCTGAGCAAGAGTTTGAACATGCTGGACAACAGCGGTATGGACTGCCCTGTGTATGGTCTGGTGCCGACGGACATCAACGGAAAGAAGCGTGACAAGCTCACCACCATAGGTTGCTACGAAGTGGCGGCCTGCGGCAACAACGTGATGCCGCGTGCGATGGTCAGCCCCACGGCTGTCTCCATCACCGGCAAGAAGACCCCGCTGACTGTGACCGTGCTGAACGCCGGAAGCAACACCATCAACTCCTTCAAGGTGAATGCTATTGTAAACGGTGTGCAGCAGCAGCCTTTCAACTGGAGCGGCTCTCTTGCCTCCAAGGCGATTGTGAATGTGAATTTCGGTGACTTCGTTCCTAAAGCTGACACCAACTTCATCACTGTCTGGACATCCAACCCCAACGGTGGTGTGGACTCCCTGCCTGCCAACGACACGCTGGAGGCCTTCACCGTCGGTTGCGACTCCCTGCTTGGCGGTGACTATATTGTAAAGAGCAATGCTGAACTGAATTCTATCATTGGCAAGCTGATCTCCTGCGGTGTCAAGGCGCCGGTGCGGGTGCTGCTGGCAAACGGCTCCTATACCTCTCCGGACCTGATGGCTCCTTTCAACGGTGTGAGCTACAAGAACAGCGTCACCTTTGCCTCACAGAGCGGCAATGCTGACAGTGTTGTGCTGACCGGTACGCTGAACCTCGGTGATGTGAGCCATCTCCGTTTCCACGACCTGACCTTCCATTGGGGTACCCAAAACTACGTGGTATACATACAGACCATGTGTAAGGATCTTGAATTCAACCGCTGCAAGATGTATGGCGACCCGAAGGTGACGAGCTCCGCAGTGCCTGGTGGCTATGTCTTCTACAAGTCATCCGGTTATGTGATCGACAGCCTCCGTATCCTCAACTGTCTGATTGACGGCGGATATTACGGCATCTACTGCTATGGTAGCAACAACAACATGTTGAACACGAACATTGTGGTTGACAGCAACACCATCTCCAACCAGCGGTATTATGGAACCTATTTCTACTACAATGAAATCAACAGCTTCTCCCATAACAGCATTTTGAGCCGTACAACCAATGCCAACACCTACTGGTACGGATTCATGTGCTACTATTCCAACGTCCCACGCTGCGACGGCAACCGTATCCACCAGCGGACGACCACCATCACCTATCCGTATCTGGCCTACATCTATTATAACGGATATTACGGTACCGCCACCCCCACCAACTTCACCAACAATGAGCTGATGGGATACTCATCCAGTTCCTATTACGGAATCTACATGGGCTACAGCAATGCCAACATTTTCCATAACACCGTCCGCATGACCGGTTCCGGTGCATCGAGGTGCATCTATACGGCCGGTTCTGGCTATAACATGGTCATCAAGAACAATGTTCTGGTGAACACCGCTTCCGGTGCATATCCCATCTACATGGGTACGGCCGGTAACGCCACGACCGACTACAACTGCATCTACGCTCCCACCTACGCCGGCTATTCCGGTGCCGCGATGTCAGCCGCCGCATGGAAGGCGGGCGGTTTCGACCAGCATTCGGCCTTTGTTAATCCGCAGTTTGTCATGCAGGATTCCAACGAGTACCTGAAACTGGCCTCCTACAGCGGCCTCTTCATGCCGGTGCTGCCGACAGTCACCACCGACCGTCAGGGCAAGCCGCGTGCGGGCATGACCATTGTAGGCGCCTATACGCAGGAGCAGCAGAAGGTTGACGCCGCATTGGCCGAGTTTGTCAACCTGCCTGCCTCTTCGGTGATCGGACAGTCGCTTACGGCACAGGTGCGGCTCACCAACATGGGCTATGACCAGAGCAACCTCACCTCCGCCACCATCGACTGGTATGTGAACGGTGTCAAGCAGAATGCGGTCAAGTGGCAGGGCAACCTTGCCCCATACGCCTCTGCAGTTGTGCAACTGGGCAGCTTCAAGCCGGTGGCAGGTCCGAACAAACTTGCCGCTCGTGTGAGCAACCCCAACGGCACTAAGGATATGGAGCCTGAAAACGACTCTATCGTGGCCGAAACCTACGGCTGCGACTCCATACTGCACGGCACCTACCGTGTGGGCGGTACGGGACGGTACGATTTCGCCACCATCAACGATGCTTTGAACGCATTGTCGCACTGCGGTGTGAACGGTCCCACCACCTTCCTTATCGCTGCCGGCAGCTATCCTGAAATGACGGTGGAGGCTTACAACGGCGCTTCGCACAAGAACATGGTGACCTTCACCTCCGCCACCGGCAAGGCGGCCGATGTGGTGGTCAGCGGAACCAACCACCTGACGCTGAATGCGGCCAAACATGTCCGCTTCGACCGGATGACCTTCGGCAAGGGTGCCGGCACGCGTGGTGTCTCCTTTAACGGCTTCTGCCAGGATGTGGAGTTCTACCATTGCGAAATCCTGATGAGCCCCACAGCCACCACCAGTGGCACGTATTGTTTTTACAAGCCCAGCGGCGGTGTTTTGGACAGCATCCGCTTTATCGGCAACCACATTGAGGGTGCATATTACGGCATGTACTTTTACGGTGCAAGCACCAGCACCAACGGTTACAACACCAACATCATCTTCGACAGCAACTTGGTGGAGAACCAGTACTACTATGCCTACTATTTCTATTACAATGATATAGTGAGCTTCTGCCACAACACCTTCCTGCCGAGGAAGAGTAGTACAAGTTACTGGTACTGCTATCTCTATTATGCCAATCTGGCCCGGATGGAGGGTAACCGCTACAACACCACCCGCAATACCAACATCAACTACTTCTACAATTACGCCTACTACATCAACCGTTACAACAACGACGGAAAGCGCGGTATGATCTGCAACAACGAGATTATCCACACCCGTACCAACGGCTACGGATTCTATCTGGGTTATGACAATACTGACTTCATCAACAACTCGGTCTTTGCCACGAAGGCGCAATACGCCATCTACGGCTACTGCGACGGTAGCACCGACCTGCGGATGAAGAACAACAACATTGTTTCGTTGGGCGGCAATGCCATCCAGATCTATCAGGTGACGAACACCAACATGCAGTTCGAGAGCAACAACTTCTACGGACGCACCGGCATCATGATCAACAGCAACACCTACAATACGCTGGCCGACATGATTACCGCCACCGGCGACACCAACCTGACAAGTGTCTATCCGAACCTCATCGATTCCACTGTCAGTCTGGAGCAGGCCGACTACGTTGGCATCTCCTGCTTTGCCGATCCTAATGTCATGACCGACATCACCGGTATCAAACGTTCGATCGTCACTGCACGTGGAGCCTACTCCATGGAGGTGGTCGAGGGCAAGAACCTTGAGATGACCCAGATTCTCTCGCCGAAGCTGAGCGGTACGGTAGCTTGCTATCCGGACTACTCCACCGCCGAGGTTGAAATCACCAACAAGGGTACCGAAGATATCGACTTTGCCAAGGACGGCGTGCGCATCTGCATGTCCTCCGACAGCGCGAATGTCTTCTATGTCGATACTCTGCTCTCCACCGGCATCCTGCACCCGATGCAGAAGATGACGGTCAAGATCACCGATTTCTTCCCGACCTCCTATACCGGATTCTACAACATCACAGCTTGGGTCAAGTCTGCTGCCGACACTGTCCATGTGGACGACACCGCCCATACCATCTATGAGGTGACCCGTGTGGTGCTGCCGTTCGAGACCGATTTCACGGTGATTCCTCTGGAATTCGCCTTCGACAGCATCCAGGGTGAGGTGCAGTGGGAGCTGATGGAAAGTGCCCAGCCGAGCCTGCCTTCCATCAAGCCTGATTATGGTACCGGTATGCTGCACTTCGGTTCCTCCACCGGCCGTGCCTCCCTGTCGCGTGCGGTGATCAAGCAGGTTGACCTGCTCGGTTCGACCAAGCCGCAGATCAGCTTCTGGTATGCTCATGACAATGCCAACCCCAACGCCCACGACTATGTCGAGCTGTTGGCCTCCACGGACGGCGGTGCCACCTACAAGAGGCTGATGACTGTCTACCGTTACGATGCCAGCTGCAAGACCCCGACCTGGAAGATGCACCAGTACGACCTCTCCGCCTTTGTTAAGGAGACCTGCCTGCACCTTGCATTCGAGGCCGGTAGCTACGGTGGCGGCGACCAGAACATCGACCGTATCCGTATCAATGTGGAGCAGGATATGGAGGTCACTCGCTTCCTGTTGAGCGACAGCCTGAGCGCATGCGACCTGAAGGGCCGTGCATTGGATATCATGCTCACCAACTCCACTCTGTACGATGTCAACTACGAGCGTCCCGACAGCGTCAAGCTGCATGTGACCCTGATGAAGCCTGACAGCAGCGTCACCAACATCACCAAGGTGCTGCGTGGCCGTCTGTTAGCCAACTCCATCGACACGCTCAGACTTGTCAACTCGTATGACTTCGACATGCCCGGAACCTACAACTTCCGCGCCTATGTCGACACTGTCACCTTCACGACCGATGTCTCCAACGATACGCTGGATTACTCGTTCGACGTGCTGCCCGACCTAGCGGTTGTCAGCATCGACACCATCCCCAGCATGAGTTCGGGCGATGTGGTGATGCCTACAGTCTACGTTGTCAACACTGGTAACCTGACCGCCGAGAAGGTTTCCCTGCGGATGAAGGTTAACGATGAGAATGACGTTGTGGAGGTCTCCAACCAGCCGCTGAAGGCGGGTGACACCCTGAAGTACACCTTCATCAAGGGATTCACCGTGCCTGAGGTCACCGCTGACCAGCCCTTCTACTTCCTCAGTGTTGAGAGCGAGATGTCCTGCGATATGGATGCCACCAACAACATCTACACCTTCGTGGGCGGTGTCAACCTGAAGGATTTGAGCGTCTACAGCATCGGTACGCCGAAACCTGCCGCTTCAGGTTGCGATACCGGCAAGAAGGAGATTTATGTGAACATCAACCTTTACAACTACAGTGATGTGGTGATCGATTCCGCCACTGTGCATGTGATTGTCGACAGCGCGAACACCGTCCATGCCGAGTTCACCGAGCTGGTGACGAACATTGCGGTCGGCAACACCAACATGTCGCTGCATACCGCCTACAAAGTGCCGAACTTCAGCGGTGAATACACTGTGACGGTCTATGTGGAGAATGTGAAGGGTGAGATGAACAACAGCAACGACACCGCAAAAGTCAAGGCCTGCGCCGTGAAGAACGACGTGGCTGTCGAGGACTTCGACGCGGATGTCTACCAGTTGGGCCAGAACATTCCGAACCCTGCCGCACAGCGCACGGTCATACCGTTCAATGTGCCGCAGGATGCCAATGTCCGCCTGTCGGTCATGAGCGCCAACGGTCAGATGCTGTTCACCACGGAAATCCGTGCCACTGCCGGTGCCAACAGCTATGAGCTGGATGTTGAGCAGCTGGCCACGGGTATCTACTACTACAGCATGGAATACAAAGGACAGCGTTTGGTCAAGAAGATGAACGTCGTCCGGTAAAACAATGAAGAGACGGTGCATGCACCGTCTCTTCATTGATAAAAAAAAGAGGGGTGCCAACCGGCAACCCCTCTTTTTTAATTGCGGAAACCGATGATTTCGCGCACATCCCGGATTGTTTTCCGGGCGTTTGCGCGGGCCTTTTCCGCGCCGGCGTCCATCACCTCATCCAGCCGCTTTTCGTCTTGTGAAAGCTCCAGAATCCGTTCTCTGATCGGCTCGCAGCAGCTGACGATGTCCTCGGCCAGCTGCTTCTTCATGTCACCGTAACGGATGGTGCACTTGTTATATGCCTCGTCGAAAAAGGCGTAGGTTTCAGGTGTGGAGACCTGCTTCATGATGGTGAAGAGGTTCTGTATCTCCTGCGATTTTTCCTGATTCTCCTGTGTGGGACCCTGGTCGGTTTTTGCCCGCATCACCTTTTTGCGGATTACCGCCGGCTCGTCCCGCAGGTAGATGGCGTTGCCCTCCGATTTGCCCATCTTCAGGCTGCCGTCCAGGCCGGGGATTTTCACTAGGTTCTCGCCGAAATTGTATGCCTGCGGCTCCTTGAAATAGTCCACCTTGTACATTCGGTTGAAACGGTTTGCAAAGGTGCGCGTCATCTCCAGGTGCTGCTCCTGGTCCTTGCCCACCGGCACCTTGTCCGCCCGGTGTATCAGGATGTCGGCGGCCATGAGGGTGGGGTAGGTGAGCAGCCCCGCATTCACATTTTCGGGCTGCTGCCGCACCTTGTCCTTGAAGGAGGTGCAGCGTTCCAGCTCGCCCAGATAGGCGTTCATGTTCAGGAACAGATATAGCTCCAGCACCTCCGGCACGTCGCTCTGGAGGTAGAGTGTGCATTGGTCGGGGTCAAGCCCTGCGGCCAGATATTCGACCAAAATTTGCCGGGCGCTCCCTTTGAGGTCTTCAGGATTGGGGTGGGTGGTCAGTGAATGGTAGTCCGCTATAAAAAAGTAGCAGTTGTTTTCCCGCTGCATGCGGATGAAATTGCGCAATGCGCCGAAATAGTTGCCTATGTGCAGGTTCCCGGTTGAGCGGATGCCGCTTAATACTGTTTCCATACTGTTTGTGTTCGTTGTTTTTTCTGATAACGCAATTTTTTTCCTTCTATTGTGGACTGTTGCAATTGTTATGCGTATTCCGTTATTTCCCGGGAAAGGGCCGCAAAAAAACGGCTTTTTTTTCTTAAAAAA
The DNA here is from genome assembly GCA_002309855.1 of Bacteroidales bacterium UBA1195. Taxonomy (GTDB): domain Bacteria; phylum Bacteroidota; class Bacteroidia; order Bacteroidales; family WCHB1-69; genus UBA1195. Next base: position 15,951 of record DBYD01000048.1, on the reverse strand, counting down.
AGAAAGATATCTTTATTTTGTGTAAATTTGCATCCTTAATAGAAAAAGGAATTATTAATTTAAATTATTCAAAATGAAGAAGTTCTTATTCGTTATGCTGGCACTGCTGTTGGCGGTGCCCTTCGGTTTCCCGCAAAACAGGGTGACCTTTACGGAGAATTTCGACGGAGTGTCGCAAACCTTCACCCGCTCCCCGCTCACACATTGGAGCCAGGACACGCTCTTCAGCGCCAGCGGGAAAAAATCCATCTGGGGACAGGTTCCCAACATGGAGGGTGATTCCGTCGAGCTGATATCTCCCTTCTACGACCTGACCAACTACGCCTATGCGTACCTGAGGTTCTCACACATCTGCAAGGTTTCGGATTCAGATGAGGTGACAATCGAGTACAAGGAGGACTACGTAGGGTCGAAATGGACCAAAATCCCGGCCACGGACTACAGGGGCAATTCGCTCACCTACCGGCGCACGGGACAGTTCAACCAGGCAAGCTACAGCACCTGGAAGAGCAACGACATGATGGCCCGTCCGGAAAACTCCTGGTGGAAGACAGAATCGTTCAACATCAGTGAGGACGTAGCCTATGCAAAAGTTCAGTTCAAATTCAAGATCAAGAAGAAAGGCACTGTCGGAACCAACTTCGCATGGGGCTGGTTCATCGATGATTTCGAGCTGACATGCGCCGTCTCCCCAATCAATCCTCCCATTGTGGAGTTTGTATCCCCCTTCACGGAGGGCACAGTCTACAGCACCGGCCCGCACACCATCTACGCCAAAGCTGCAAAGCGCACTGTACTGCCCATCCTTACCCCGAAAATGTACGTCAACTACACATCCTATTCCGGTCAGCAGACCCGCGATTCAATGCTGATGACCCCCTACGACGGTGACTCCATGTGGATGGCCTCCATCCCGCAGCAGAACATCGGCACGCAGGTCGCCTACACGGTTGTGGCACGTGACACCGCCGGCAACAACGCCTCCGCCTCATCGGGCTACACCATCGGACGTATCTGGGGCTTCGACAGCAACAGTGTCGCCCTGCTTTCCATCGATACGCCACAGCGCGGCGCACTGGCAGGAAAGGCCAACATTGTGGTGGCCACCATCCAGAACCGCGGTTTGAAGGATCTGACCTCCGCCACCATCAATTGGACGGTTAACGGAGTGAAGCAGACCCCGTTCCAATGGAAGGGCAAACTGCCCGAAGGCTATACGCTGCCTGTACGCATCGGCAGTTATATCGCCCGCAACGACTACGACACGCTCGAGGCCTGGGTCACGATGCCGAACGGCGTCGCCAACACCACCGCCGACACCATTGCAAGAAGAGTCTCCTACGGCTGCATGCAGATTTTCAACGGAACCTACACTGTGGGTCCCACCGGGAATTTCAAATCCATGGCCGAAGCCTTGAACGCATTGCAGCTTTGCGGCATGAACGGTAATGTGACGTTGAGCATCCAGAAGGGAAAATATTATGGCATGCTTGACTTCACGGACTATATGGACATCATCAGACCCCAGGACACCCTGAAGCTGGTTTCCGCCACCGGCAAGGCCGAAGATGTGGTTTTTGAACCCGATTCCCTCCCGACAGGCTATGAGACCGTACGCTTCCTGCGTGCACACAACATTGTTCTCTCCCATCTGTCGCTGGTCGGCATCAACGCGGGGAAAATCAATGTGCATTTCCAGGATACCAACGCCAATATCCAGATAGACCACTGCTATATCCTTTCGGACACTGCCACCCAGAACGGTCCGCTCAATGTGCTGGTGGAGGCCTCACAGCAAGGGTCATCCAACGGTATCCGTTTTCTGTACAACGATGTGCAGGGCGGCGGATACGGATTCAGTTTCTACGGCTACTATTATCAGGTGCGCCGTATCAAGCATATCACCATTGTCGGCAATATGATTCGCGACTTCATGTGGAATGGTATCGAAGGTTATACCATGGAATATGATTATGTGAACGACAACACCTTCCTTCCCCGTCCCGGCATGAACAACAGTCCGACCATGTTCTACTCGGACGATTGTACGGCGGAAGAGATTTGCCGCAACCGTTTTTACAATTCGTCGGCCGAGCAGTACATCTATGGTGTTTATCTGTATGAGTTCAACATCGACTCCAGCAAACGCGGCCTCATCGCCAACAATGAGATGGTGCTGAACGCCACCAGATACGGCTATGGATTCCAACTTGAAGACAGCCATTTTGATTTCATCAACAACAGTGTGGTCATCAATGGCGGGAGCGATGGATACGGATTGTATATCTACAACTGGATGAACTACCCGTTCAACATCTATAATAATAATATGGTATGCCTGAACGACGGTTTCCCCATCTATATAGAATATTCGACCAATATCGGCACGACCGACATTCTGGACTACAACAACTGCTATGGCTACAGCTATATTGGTTATTGCGACGGTGAGGAGAGCACACTCTCCGGCTGGAAGAGCATTTCCGGTGACGCGCACGCCACCAGCATCCTTCCCGCCTTCACGGATCCCACCGCCTCGGCCGTCTGCATGCATTACAACGGCATGAGCTGCCCGAGATTCGCCGGTGTGAACAACGATATCCGTGACACCGCCCGTCAGGCGCTCACCACCATGGGCTGCTATTCCGAGCCGGCCAGGGATTTCAATGCCGCACTGGTCGCCTTTGCCGACTGGCAGGAATCCTACACCACCTCCAGCCAGAATCCGGCGAAGGTTGTGCTGATGAATGCCGGTTCGAAGGACACCCTGCGCAGCTGCACCATCCAATGGACATGGAACGGCGTGGCACAGACCCCGTACCAGTGGAAAGGCACCCTTCTACCTTATGCAACGGACACCATCACCATCGGTAAATTCACCACAGTTCTGGGTGTCAACAACATTATGGCCTATATCACCTTGCAGAACGGGATGCGTTCCGACATGAAGCCTGCAGATGACACCATCCGTAACAAGACCTACGGCTGCACAGCCCCGCTTTCCGGCACACTTACCATCGGTAGCGGAAAGGGTGCCGACTATGCCACCTTCAACGATGCAATCAGCATGATGAGGAACTGTGGTATCAGCGGCCCGGTCACATTCAAGATCCAGTCTGGCACCTATAAGGAGTCGCTGAGCATTTCGGGCGGCATCAAGGGTAGCAGCGGCAAGAACACCGTCACCTTCGAGCCGGCCACAGGCAAGGCCGAGGATGTGGTGCTGGTCGCCTCCGGCTACGCGGTGAATGTCAGTGCCACCAGTCACCTCCGCTTCAACAACCTGACCATCGATGCCAAACAGTCCGGCAACGGATTCAACATCAGCGGTGCCTCCAACGACATCCGGATTCTCCATTGCGACATCCAGATGAATCCGAAGGCGAACGGAAACAGCGTGCAATATGGTATCTACTGCAACAGCGATGCGAAACGCGACAGCATGTGGATTATCGGCAACCGTATCGACGGCGGCTATTACGGCATGTATATCTGGAACGGCACATCTTCCTCCGCCTCACAGCACGGCCGTTTCAACCGGGTGGACAGCAATGTCATAACCAATGCCTACAACTATTACATGTATGCCTACTACACCGATTTCACCAGCATCTCCCACAACAGGGTTATCGCGCGGGAAAAGGACGGGTACAACTACTTCTATGGCCTCTACACAACCTATTGCAATAACGACTCCATCATAGGCAACTTCGTTGATGCATGCAGAAACTATATTGCCTACCAGTATCCGATCCGCAACTACTACTCAAACTACAGCAGCTATGCGCAGTCCACAAAGAATGTGACGCTTATCGCCAACAACGAGATCCGCATGCAGTCCACAAGCACCACATACGGCATCTATGACTACTACGGAAATTCCAAGGTGATCAACAATTCCGTGTATGTGAACACAACCTACAGTTCCGGATACGGCATGTACATCTACACCACCAGCGGATACATGAAGGAGATACGTAACAACAACGTTGTCTATATCGGAGGCTCCTCCGCATATCCTATCTACTGCAACAGCAACGCCACCGCACAGGTGACTGTTTCGGCCAACAACTACTATCACAATGGCGGAACCAACCTTGCCTATTTCGGCACCGCCTATACCAGTCTCGCCACGTTGCAGGCGGTGGATGCGCAGGCTACCAACATTCTGCCGGCCTTCATCAACCTGAACAACGACATGCAGATCAAGAAAACATCCAACAACCAGCTGACATGTCCGACCAACGCTGCGGTTCTGACTGACTTCTTCAACAAGCCCAGGGATCCGAGGACCACAATCCGCGGTGCCTATAATGAGGTTGAACTGAAATACAATGCTTCGCTGACCAAATTCACCTCACCTTCACAGGCGGTCTGCAAGCCGGGCGACAATATCAAGGTTTCGGTGGTTCTGGAGAACACAGGCGATTCCCTGCTGACCGCAGCCTCAGTTTACTGGAGTGTGAACGGTGTTGCGCAAAAACAGTACGACTGGACAGGCAGCCTGAAAACCGGACAGACCGACATTGTCGACCTCGGCACGTTCAATGCTGTCATCAACAGCAACAACATCGTCGCCTATGTGGTGATGACCGGCCAGAAGGATGCGCTGCCATACGATGACACTATCTCCACAAATGTGTTCGGATGCACCGGCGGCGCCCTGAAGGGAACCTACACCGTGGGTGGCGGAACCGGCACCAAAGTTGATTTCGCCACGCTGGAGGATGCTATCACAGCATTGACCATGTGCGGCTTGGGCGGTCCCGTCGAAATGCGGCTCAACCCCGGCAAATATAACGGCATGGCAATCACCAGTCTCTTCCTGAACGGAAGCTCCAATAACACGGTGACCTTCACCTCCGCCACCGGCAAACGTGAGGATGTGGTACTGAAAAGCACCACCTCCACCACCGACCTTATGCTGGAGAATGCCGGATACATCAACTTCCGCAACCTGACAATCGGTGACACAATCAGTAGTGTGCAGACCATCCAAATAGTGCAATATCTGACGGATGTAAGTTTCTACAATTGTGTTGTCTACAGTATGCCGGGAAGTACAAACAGCTCTTCCGCCTGTGTATATCGTCCTACATCATCATCATATATGGTGAAGACCCTTTCATTCACAAAATGTCGTTTTTATGGCGGTTATCAGAATATCCACATGTATTATGCGGGAACCTCCTCTTCCGTATTCGGTGCGGTCAAGGTGGACAGCTGCGAATTGTTGAACGCCTATTATTATGCATACAATAGCCCGTATCCTGCACAATACATTCTGACGGCACGTGACAACTACATCCATAACGCCCCCAATGCCAATTATTTCTATGCATTCAGGTTTGGTAGTTCCACATCCCAGTTGGATATTGATTCTCTTTCACGCAATGTAATCTGGTGTAATGCAAACGGCACCAATTATGGTCTGAATATTGGCCAGACAGTGAATTATTATGGTCCTATGGCCTATCAGGATGCTTGTTTCCACAATAACTTATGGATATTTACCGGTAATGCAAGTACCAGTTACGGATTCTATTACGGAAATATGAGTTATATGGATTGGCGTCATAACACATTCTATATGAACACTACCGGAACACGGTATGCATTGTATGTCACCAATACAGGTAACTATAACTTCAATTTCTATGACAATCTGATTTACATGGCCGGTACCAGCGGCACGGCGGAATGCGTATACCATTCCTCCAACTCCTCCTATCTGGCTCCCACCTACTTGTATATGGACAACAACGTCTATTACAACGAGCAGCAGCAGACCATCGGTCACGGCGCGAACAACATCAAGACCTGGAGTGCGCTGGTGAACAACGACTTCAACTCCAAGTATGAGAAGGTCGCCTTTATAGATGCGGCCGCAATGAACTTCCACACCGGTGGAGCCAAGGGCGTAATTCCGATTGACCAAGCTGTCAAGACCGACCTGGAGGGCAATCCGCGTGCAGGATACACCAACGCGGGCTGCTACCACGATTTCATCCCCACCAACTACGACGCCAGCCTGCTGGAGATCACGCATCCTGAAAACGGTGCGGTCACCGGTTCCACCGATTCGGTGCTTGTGACAATCCAGAACATGGGCAAGGCCGATTTGGCTTCCGTCACTGTGCAGTGGAAACTGAACGGTGTGCTGCAGCAGCCGTACAAATGGGTTGCCGCCACAGGCAGTGAGCTCTCCTACGGCAAAACCGTCTCCAAAGTCAGCATCGGCAACTTCAAGGTTCCCTCAGGCCAGTACAGCATTGTGGCCTGGACGGAGAATCCGAACGGCTTCACCGATGCAAATTATGGAAACGACACCGCAAGCATTTCGGTCATCGCCTGCGACTCCACGCTGAAGGGCATCTACACTGTGGGCGGAAAGAACGCCGACTTCGCCACCATTGACGGAGTTATCAGCTCGCTGCTCTCCTGCGGAGTGGGCGGACCTGTGGTCTTCAAGCTCAATTCCGGCACCTACGATGCGATGGAAATCGCTGGCACCATCCCCGGTGCCAGCAGGACCAACACCGTAACCTTCACCTCGCTGGCCGATGACGCCTCTACGGTGGTGATTGGAGACAACGCGAATGTCTCGTTGAAGCTGAACGCTGTCTCACATCTGGTGTTCGAGAAGCTGACCTTCGGTTCGAAGATCAGCACCACGCCGCAGAACGCAGTGCAGTTCAACGGCCACAACGAGGATGTGCTGTTCCACAACTGTAACCTCTATCTGAGCACAACCACCAGCAACAGCAACTATCGTGTGGTGAACTACAACAATTCCAGCAGCAGCACAAGCTTCCTGCAGGATGTGCGCTTCATAGGCAACGAGGTGGCCGGCGGCTACTACGGATTCTACCTGTACTACGCGGGCGGCGCATCTGCCAACTGCAAGACCTCCGCGCTGAACCGCGCTTCGGTAAGGATGGACAGCAACCGAATCTACGACCAGTACTATTATCCGCTCTATTCCTACTATTACACTCACATCGAGAGCTTCTCGTTCAACACCATCGAATCCAGAAAGGGAGCCAGCTACAGCTACGGTGCCTACTTCTACTACTACAACCTGGTGGACAGCATTGTGGGCAACCGCATCCATGTCAACGTGAACTCGTATGCCTACGGCGGTATCCGGCTGTACTACTACACCAACTACACCTCCACCTTCGGCTCCGACATCGTGCCGGTGAAGGTGACCAACAACGAAGTCATCTCCATTGCCGGAACAACCGCATACGGAATCTACTGCTACTACTACATCAATGCCGACATTTTCCACAATTCTGTCTACTGCAAGGCGAAATCGACCAACTACGGCATGTACGTCTACACGCAGAATTCGACCAGCAATCTGACCGTCATGAACAACATCTTTGAGGCGGACAGCGCCTCCACCAACTATCTGGTGTATGTTTCGGCTGCGGCCACGCTGACCACCTATCCGACGGTGTTTGACTACAACGACTACTATGCGGAAAGTGTGAGCAAGAACAACTTCTACTGCGGATCGGCGAGGACCTTCGCCAGCTGGCAGTCCACCTATAACATGGACGGCCATTCAATCCAGGTGAAGCCTGACTTCAACAACCTGCCGAACAGCCTGACCATTGGCCAGTACGACAACCAGATGAAGTGCAACCGCCGCAGGAACGTGCCGTTCGACATCAACCACAACGCACGTACCACCCTGACTGTGATGGGCTGCTACAGCACCGCGCTCTTCGAGGGTTACAACCTGCAGGTCGAGGCCTTTGCCGAGCCTGTGGTCGGCGGTATCCAGTGCTTCCCGAACACCACGCCGGTCAAGCTGACCCTGTACAACATGGGTACCTACGACGCTGACTTCTCCGCCAATCCTGTGACACTCTATCTGAAGTGCGAGAGCGACTCGGTCAACTTCATGAAGAAGGTCACCGTGAACAAGGGCGGCATCGGAATCATGAAGCGTGAAGTCTTTGAGGTTGAACCTTACATGGACATCACCTATCCTGGCATGTACAAGCTGACCGCCTGGTTGGAATGGGGCAAGGACCAGCTGCGTAGCGACGACACCCTGAAACTCGACTACTATGTGGACAAGACGGTCCTGCCTTACGACAACAACTTCACGGGACAGTTCGCGGGCGTGGCGACCAACCAGGCCTATGGCGACATCACCTGGGAGGTGGTGAACACCAATCCTGTCCTGAACCCTGTGTACGGTACGGGCAGCCTGCTGTTCCGCTCCTCCGAGGCAAGAGGCTCCATCAGCCAGGCACTGTTCACCTCGGTGAGCCTGCAGGGCACCTACAACCCGCATCTCTACTTCTGGTATGCCCACGACAACGCCAATCCGGATCTGCATGACCAGATGGAGGTGAGAATTTCGCAGGACGGCGGTGCCACCTTCAAGACTTTGCAGACGCTCTACCGTTACGATGCGAAGTGCGCACAGCCTACTTGGAAGGAATACAAACTGGATCTATCGAACTACAGCACCGGCAGCTGCATCATCATCGCCTTCACCGCCTACAGCTACGGCGGCGGTGACCAGACGGTGGATCGCGTGAAGATTGTGGCCCAGCAGGATATGCAGGTAAGGGTTGAGGTTCCGTCCGACACCGACTTCGCGGCCTGCAACCTGACAGGACGCTCTTTGAAGGTTTACCTTGAAAATCTGACAAGCCAGGAGGTTCATTTCAATGACGGCGACTCCATCACCGTGGAAATGAGCGGCGCATCCAACTTCATCTTCAAGCAGGCTCTGAGCGGCCGTCTTGAGAACCGCGAGCTGGATTCGCTGATACTCTCTCCGATCGACTACGTTGGCGGCGGCCAGTTCGATGTGATGGTCTATGTGAACTCGATTGACAGCAACGCCTCGAACGACACGGCTAAGTTCAGCCTGAATCTCAATCCGGATCTGTCAGTGACGGGCTACGATGCCATCGGCTTCACAGCGCCGGGCGACACGGTGTACGTTGGCTTCACTATGAAGAACACTGGCAATCTGGAGATTGTCTCCCCGTTCGATGTGAAGGTGGTGGTCAACGGAGTCGACACGGTTACCGAGCTTGTGACCGCCAGCCTGAAGCCGGGTGACACCCTGTACTACAAGTTCAAGCAGGGCGTGATTGTGCCTATGACCACTGCCGACCAGCCCTACTACCTGCTGGATGTGTACGCCATGCTTCCGTGCGACGCTGACGGCGACAACGACTCTGTGCGAATCATCGGCAACGTGAACATCGTGGACAACGGCATCCTCTCCATCATCACACCTGCCGCGGGCCAGTGCGCCATGGGCGGTGAAATGGCGAAGGTTGAGGTGCGTCTGTTCAACAACGGCAACGTTGACAACGCCGACAGCGTGACCGTGACTGCGGTCATCGACAGCGCAGGTGCTGTGTATGCAACCCTGACCGAGAAGGTGGCTCCGATGTACGGTGGTGAGAACCGCAACTACACCTTCAAACAGCAGTACCGTGTGCCTCGCTTGAGCGTGAACGGAGCGCAGGCCAGCTACAATGTGACCGTGTACCTGACCGCCCTTGACGGCGACGTTGATTTGAGCAGCGACACCGCGAAGGTTGAGGCCTGCGTGCAGGGAGGAGTCGGCATTGATGATGCCACCGCCGATCGTTGGATGGTCGGGCAGAACGTGCCGAACCCTGCCGCCGAGCTTACGCGCATACCTTACGTCATTCCTGAGGCCGGTGTGCTTACGCTGCGCATCATGGGCATGAACGGACAGGTTCTGTACCGTGAGGAGGTCAATGCGGAGGCCGGCAACGGCGATATCCGCGTGAACCTCTCCGACCTTGCGGCCGGTGTATATTATTACAGCGTTGAATACCGTGGCGAACGTGTCGTCAAGAAGATGAACGTCGTCCGGTAACATTTATGTAGAGACGGTGCATGCACCGTCTCTACATAAATGAAAAATGGCGGGGTACCCCGCCATTTTTTTCAAATCAAAAAAAACGGGGTTCCATCGGAACCCCGTTTTATTGTAGGATGTATGGTGCAATTATGCACCCAGTTGGATGCGGAAGAAACCTTCGCAGGCCAGTTCCTTGTCCGCCTTCTGCATGTATTCGGCCACGTTCATCTTGGTGTCGCGGATGAATTCCTGATGCAGCAGGGTGTTCTCCTTGAAGAATTTGTTCAGCTTGCCCTGGGCAATCTTCTCAACCATGTTCTCGGGCTTGCCTTCGTTGCGGACTTGTTCGCGAGCCAGCTCCAACTCATGGTCGACAATGTTTTGCGGAATGTCCTTTTCAGTCACACCCAGCGGGTTCATGGCGGCAATCTGCATGGCGATTTCATGGGCGGTTTGTGCGATGGACTCGCCGCCTTTATTGAAACCGACAATGACAGCCAGCCGGTTGCCCATGTGGTTGTATGCGTTTACAAAAGGCTTCTCAAGGCTTGCAAAGCCGTTCATCTCCACCTTTTCACCAGTCTTGCCGCTCATTTCTGTCAGGCTCGCCTCCACGGTCTGGCCTTTGAATTCGGCCTTCAGCATATCCTCCTTGGTGGTGATGTGCTTTTCAATGGCCAGTTCGGCCAGTGCGTTGGCATAGCCGGTGAAATCGGCGGTCTTGCCGACGAAGTCGGTTTCGCAGTTCACCATCAGTACAATGCCGAATGTGTTGTCTGCATTTGTCTTGGCCACAACATAGCCCTCATTGGCGTTGCGGTCGGCGCGTTTTGCGGCGATTTTCTGACCTTTTTTCCTCAGGATGTCAATGGCTTTGTCAAAATCGCCTTCGGCTTCCACCAAAGCGTTTTTGCAATCCATCATACCGGAACCGGTCATTTGTCTCAGTTTATTGACATCAGCTGCTGTAATAGCCATAATTCTTTTTTTTAAAGGGTTAAACTTTTATTTTCTTGGGCGTCTTTCTTCACCCTCTTTTTCGCCAATTTTGCGTCTGCGTCCGCGGCCTTTCTCCTTGTCTTCCTCTTTGGCCTCTTCCTGATTCTCTTCCTCCTCCATTTCGTCCGCATCCGGTTCCTCTTTCTCCTTCATGAGGGCGCGTTCGTTCAGTCCTTCCTGAATGGCCTCGCACATGGTTTTGACAATCAAGGCGATTGATTTGGATGCATCGTCATTGGCAGGGATGGGGAAATCAATCATGTTGGGGTTGGAATTGGTGTCCACGATGGCAAAAATCGGGATGTTAAGCTTGCGTGCTTCCGCCACCGCAATGTGCTCCTTCAGCACGTCCACCACAAATAGCGCGGAGGGGAGATGGTTCATGTCGGCGATGGAGCCGAGGTTCTTCTCCAGTTTTGCCTTCTCACGCTGGATCTGCAGCTTTTCGCGTTTGGAGATGTTGGCCCATTGCGGACCGTTCATCATTTCGTCCAAAGAAGACATTTTCTTGACCGCTTTGCGGATGGTGTTGAAGTTGGTAAGCATACCGCCGGGCCAACGTTCCGTCACGTATGGCATGTGGATTGCGCTCACCTGTTCGGACAGAATCTCCTTTGCCTGCTTCTTTGTGGCTACAAAAAGGATTTTCTTGCCTGATTTGGCAATCTGACGGATAGCTGCGGCAGCCTCGTCGATTTTGGCGACGGTCTTGTGCAAATCAATGATGTGGATCCCGTTCTTCTCCATGAAAATGTAAGGAGCCATGTTGGGATTCCATTTTCTTTTCAGGTGGCCGAAATGGGCACCCGCTTCCAGTAACTGGTTGAAATCTAAACTTGACATGTTTTGTTAATTAAATGTTTACATTCTTTTTGTTTAAGCAACCGCAGAGTAGTCCCGCCCAAACGGGAATCTCTTCGGTTTAGATACTAAACATTCTTCTATGCTTGGTATGCTAAATCTGCTAACGTTTGCTGAATTGGAATCTTTTGCGAGCTTTGGGATGTCCCGGTTTCTTACGTTCGACCATACGCGGATCCCTGCGCATCAGCCCTTCGGCTTTAAGGGCCTGACGATTCTCCGGATTGTATTCGCAAAGCGCTTTGGCGATGGCCAGACGCAATGCCTCCGCCTGACCGTTGATGCCGCCTCCATCCAAATTGGCCTTGATGTCGAACTGGTCTTCCATCTGGACAATCCGGAGGGACTGCACGGCCACGTAGCGGAGCGTGTCAGTGGAGAAATATTCCTTATAGTCACGGCCGTTAACCGTGATGTTGCCGGTGCCGGGCTTCATGTAGATACGGGCGACGGCGGTTTTTCTTCTTCCTGAGGTATTGATGACTTCCATGTTTATTTGATCTCTTTAATGTTAATTAGTTTGGGCTGTTGTGCCTGCTGTTTGTGGTCCGGTCCTGCGTACACGTAGAGGTTCCTGTACAGTTTGTCCCCCAGTTTGGTTTTGGGGAGCATACCGCGGATGGCATGTTCCAGCACGAAAATGGGTTTGCGCTGCAGCACCTCCTTAGGTGTGGAGAAACGCTGTCCGCCGGGGTATCCGGTGTGGCGCACATACTGTTTGTCCGTCATTTTCTTTCCAGTGAAGCGGATCTTCTCGGCGTTGATAATCACAACATTGTCTCCGCAGTCCATGTGCGGGGTGTAGTTGGTCTTGTATTTGCCCCTCAGTATCTGGGCGGCAATCGAGGCGAGGCGGCCTACAACCTCTCCCTCTGCGTCAATGAGAACCCATTCCTTTTTTATGGTGGAGGGATTCGCGGACACTGTCCTATAACTTAATGTATCCATCTCTTTTTTTAGTTTTAACTTTCTTTAATTAATGTTCAAACAAATATTTCACCTTCTTTGTTTGTGGATAATAAACACGGACTTTTAAGCCTGCAAAAGTACTACTTTTCCAGATAGCTTTTTTTGTTTTTGAAAAAAAATCTGTGAATCCCGCTTTTGATTTATAATTACTTGTATTATAATTCATTGTTAAGTATGATTGTCTTGCCTTAAGGCTGTTTTTCACCAAGACCGGTGGAAAATGATGCCATGTCTCCGCCGTTTTATGGAACTTTTTTCCAAAAAAACACGCATTTTTCATCCCAAAATAAGGTTCCAGACGCGGCTGGAAAATTTTTTTCGCATCCTGTAATATTCCGTGGTGCTGGAACGTTACATTGTTGTCTGGTACGGAAAATCACATGGGAACAACAGTAAATACATTCTGTAAAATAGTGACGGTGGCGCTTCTGTCGCTGTTTTTCGCGGGGAACGCATCCGCACAAATCACCGGGAAGGTCACGGACAAGCAGAAAAAGCCTGTCCCTTACGCCACTGTGTTGCTATACAACACAGATATTACTGGAGGGAATCCCAAGGCATACGCCATCACCGACAACGACGGCCGTTTCAAAATGAACACGAAACTTGAAAAGGGCAATTGGGCGGTAGTCCGTTGTGTCGGATTCAAGGAGCTGCGGAAGGAGCTGGATCCCAAGCGGCACTATTTCGCCTTTTATCTTGAGGAGGACATCATATCCCTGAAGGAGGTGACGGTCAAAAGCAGTTTCTACGGCATAAGTGTGGCTGGGGACACGGTGAAATTCAGCACCGACTATTTCAAAAACGGCACGGAGGAGACGGCAGGCGAGCTGATAGGCAAGATTCCCGGCGTGGAGGTTTCCGAGGGCGGCGATGTCACCTATGCGGGGAAAAAGGTGGACAAGGTGCTGCTGGACGGCAAGGAGATTTTCATCAATAACGGTCAGGTGCTGATGAACAACCTGTCCGCCGACGCGGTGAAGGGGGCGGAGCTGCTGACAAAATACAATGACGGCAGCCTGGCCGAGGAATTCAGGGATGGGGACCAGACCGCCCTCAACATTAAAACCGACGGGAAGGGGCGGACAAGCGGAAATGTCCGGATGTTGGCCGGCATCACAAACGCCTATGATGTTTCCGGCAACATGCTGCACACCGGCGGCAAGTGGTCCGTCTCCGCCAACATCTCCGCCAACAATCTGGACAAAGGAGTTACAAGCGGGGCCTCAATGGCTTTTTATCAACTGGACAATTCGCTTAGCTCTAACGACTTTGTCTCTTTTTCCTCCGCTGACGAAGATTTGATGAGCCTCTCATCACCCGCGACAAACGTTTACCAGGCGGACAAGGGGATGCTCTCTTTGGATGTCAGCTACCATCACTCGAAAAAATTCAACGTCAAGAGCCGCTTCATCGGCAACGCCTCCCTGACAAAGTCGGAAAAATTCTCCGAACAGCTTTACGCCGCCACAGGGGCCACCAACTACCACAGCCTCGAACAGACAAACAGCGGGCGCCTTTTCGACGGACATGTCAGGATTTTTTACCAGCCAAGCAAAAAATGGGAGTTCACCTCTCTCACACAGGTCTCCTATAACGGTTCGCGGTCGGACTACATCCAAAGCGATTACGGTTTTGTGCGGAAGCTGAACATCTTTTCCGACGACACTACCGACAGGTTCTCCTTTAAGGAGGAGATGGTCTGCCACCACAAGATTGGCAAGGGATTGCTCTCTCCGCACATCTCTTTCCAGATGACAAACCGGACGGATGAAAACCAGTTGTGGTCCGATTCGGCAATGCTGCCTGTAACATATGTTTGCAAGGGCGACAGCCTCGGCCTGCATCTTGGCATACAGCAGGTGCAGAGCAGTCTCAAATCGGATGTCACCTATTCCCTGCCTGTCACCAAAAAACTTAAGATGAAAACAACCGTGACATGGGAGCATGGGCGTAACGATTACAGTTATCAGGAACTGCACCATAATCTGGAGGAGGATGTCTGTTCCGCCCACATCTCATTTAGCGAAAGGAGAGGCCTGCTCAATTACTCGCTGAGGCTGTCGGCTATTGCCGACCATTGGCGGACCGACATCATGGGGATGGAGGAGGGGATCACCCCATTCCTGACCGGCTCGGCAAACGTCAGTCTCAATTTCAAACCCACACACAGCCTCTCACTTACCGCCAGAAACGGCAGGTCGCCTATCGGACTGACCATGCTGTTGCGCGACACGCTCATCGAATCCTACAGCAGCATGCACGGCGGATCCGTGATCACAGACCCGTTCAGCGAAACAACCAACATCAACATGAACTACCGCGTCCGGAACATCAAATCTGGAACCGGATTTTATTCAAGCGTATATTACACGTATAATCAGAATTATGTAACAACAGATTATCTTCAGGACGGGTTGTTGAGCTTCACCTTCTACGACAACAAGGGGGAGTCGCAAAACTGTTATCTCAGCATGGATGTGAGTCAGGCTCTGAAATTCATTCCGGTCGAAGCCAGGCTGTCGGGGAGTTTCAACCGTTCCGACCGGGAGGGGATGGTCAATGGGGAGTTTGTCCGGACAATGTATGACAAATACTCCACGGGATTGTTCCTTATTACCCGGAACAAAGGCCGCATAAATGGTGAAATAAGCGGAAACTACAGTTTTTCAAATAGCAAGCTCACCACATTGGATAACCGTCTGCAAAATATAAGCGGGAAGGCCAAATGCAGCTATGCCGACAAGCATTGGAAGGCCAGCCTTCATGCCGGATACTCCTTTCTTATGAACCGGTTGGACGACATTGACATCTGTGACCTGGGTTTTTCAGTCACCTATAAGTTCAAACATCTGGAAATTTGGCTGCAAGGTACGAATTTGCTTAACCTCAACAAAATAGAATGGGTGCAGATTGATTTGAACCCCGTCTACACCGCCACCACGATTTACCGTAAAATCCCCGGCAGCCTGCTGATAGGCCTTGCCTACAGGTTCTCCGAGGCGAAAGAGGAACCGGCCACGATGATTATTTACAATTGATAGTTAATAGTTTATAGTTTATAGTTAAACAACTATCCTTAACGATGCCGTATCCCACACGCCACCAACTCTAATCTATTAACTATTAATTATTAACTGTTAATTTTCTCTTTCGCCTCACCCAGCGGAATTCCCTTCCCGTTCCGGTATTCCATAGGTGTCTTGCCGGTTTGTTTCCTGAAGAAGGTTCCGAACTGCGTGGCG
>DBYD01000016.1 GCA_002309855.1 Bacteroidales bacterium UBA1195 | reverse complement strand
ACATTCCGCCACAAAAGTATGCCAGTCGGGATAACCGACAAAACGGCACAAAACATCAAGGGTTGGTATTCTGGTGGTTTTATAGCCTCCAATGTAGCCCCACAGCCGCTTCAGCGTGGAAGTCCCGACGATTTCATTCGTCCGGTGCTGTATTTCGCTGTAAAGAGCCTCAAAATCGGAGGCATGCTCCACCTTTCGCATCATGGATTGTTCCACAGCAGCCTTCAACCTGTCCAAATATTCCTGTTTAAATGTCATCTTTTTGTCAAATAACTTTTGTTTGACGGTGCAAAGGTATGCAAAAAAAGGATACAAACTCCCCCTGCGCAGAAAAAAAAATGAACCTGTCAGCGGCTACGGAGGATTAAAGAAGTGAAGATGTGAAAATGTGAAGATGTGAAGAAATGTCTCCAACACTCATGGCTTCAATGCAGAGATTGGAACAATCCAAACACCGTCGCTTCGTCGGAAGGCAAAATCACCTATGGCGGTGAGCACCATCATAAACGCCGGTTCGTTCATTTTGTCCGTATCAATTTTCAGAACCAGTTTCTTCAGGTTTTTCACGCCCTCTTCGATCAAGGAGTTGCCTCCTATTTTCACCTCCACAAGACCATAACTGCCGTTTCGCAAGTGTATCACTGCATCACATTCCAAACCGTTACGGTCGCGGTAGTGGCTCACATGGCCGTCAAGAGCTTCCGCATAAACACGCAGGTCGCGGACAGCCAATGTTTCAAACATAAGACCGAATGTTTTGAAGTCGGTCAGAAGATCTTTTGGACCGATGCCAAGCGATGCTACCGCCACCGACGGATCCACAAAATAACGGGTGTCACTGGTCCGGATGGCTGTCTTGGAACGCAAATTGGGACTCCATGCCGGCATATCCTCCACAACAAAGATTTTTTTCAATGCATTTATATATGAAGATATAGTCGCTTCAGACGCTTCGGTGCCGTAGTTTTCCTTGAGATCGGCGACAATGGTGGAGACAGGCACCTGCCCGCCTTGGTTGCGTGCATAAGAGCGCATCAGATGATGTGCCAATGCCGGATTCCGTTCCACACCGTCAACACGGGTAATGTCACTGTTACATACGGCATCCACATAGTTGCGTGCCTGTAGCGGGGCTGCCTTCTCCTGCATTTGCAGTGTTTGTGGCCATCCTCCCCTGCTTACCAGAAATGCCATACGATCCACATCCATCTTTGCTGCCACCGTATCTTGCGCAGTACCTTCAAATAGGGACTGGAGAGACAGACTCCCATTTGAATCACCTGATTCCCAAAGGCTCATCGGACGCATGGTGAGCCATGCGAATCGTCCGGTGCCCGTATGGGTTATCATGCTCATATCCGGGGGCACTGCCGAACCTGTAAAAATGAGCATCCCCAAGGCACCTCTGCGACTTACCTCAAAACGGGCGGCATCCCATAATTGGGGTGCCAGCTGCCATTCGTCAATGACACGTGGTGTTGCTCCTTCGAATAAGGCAACAGGATTGGTTTCCGCTATTTGAATGTTATTTTGCAGCTGGCTCGGGTCATCCATGTATAGAACGCTGGCGGCAGCATGTACGGCCGTAGTGGTCTTGCCGCACCATTTTGCCCCCTGCACCACCACTATCCCTGCCGCTTCCAACTGGTCTTTCAGCAATTGGTCTGCTATCCTATATTTGTAGTTTTTTATATCTTTCATATTATTCTACTTTTTTGCACTGCAAATTTCCAAAAAAAACAAATATCTTTTCCAAAAAACACAAGAAAAATATTGATAGAATTTTCAGATATAAAAATATTGTTATTATATTGAAAGGTAATAATAAACAATTTTTCATTGTGGCAGTTGGCAGATTTTCATTGTGGCAGTTGGCAAGTTTTCATTGTGGCAGTTGGCAGGTTTTCATTGTGGCAGTTGGCAGGTTTTAACAAAAAATGCTTCGCCTTCTCGCGGATGGAGATGAGGGCGGAGGAGATGACTATTCACACCATATTGCGATTTTTTCATTTTCCCAAACAATATTTCCGACAGAAATCCGTTTCAGCAATAAAATTTGAATTTCTTACAAAAACACACTACAATGAACAGAATTTCATTCAAAGGAATCATCATCATCGTTGTCGTTGTCTGCGCGGCCATTCTGGGGCTGATGTTCGGCATGCCGCTCTACAACGTCTGGCAGCAGGAGATGACCGGCAAGGCGGAATTCTCCCGTGCGGAGCAGAACCGTAAGATCAAAGTGGAGGAGGCCAAGGCTGAGAAGGAGAGCGCAATTTTCCGCGCCGAAGCTGAAATCGAGCGCGCCAAGGGCGTGGCCAAAGCCAACGAAATCATCGGCGGCAGCCTGAAGGACAACCGCGAATACCTGATATACCTCTGGATTCAGGCGTTGAACGACGAGACCAACTCCATCATCTACGTGCCTACCGAATCGAACGTGCCCATTCTGGAGGCGGACCGCTTCAGCCTCCTGCAAAACCGTAAAAGTAACTAAAACCTGAAAGCACTACCCTATATGGCCAAAACAAAAAGCATCTATTACTGCCAGAACTGCGGTGCCCAATCCGCCACATGGATGGGACGCTGCCGCCAATGCGGCGAATGGAACACCTTTGTGGAGGAGGTTATCGCTCCGGCTGCCGGAACAGCCACCGCAAAAACCGTCACACAGAGCAGACCCGTTCCGTTAAACGAGATTCAAATTGAGACGGACACACGCCGTCTGGTTACAAGCATCGGCGAACTGAACCGCGTGCTGGGCGGCGGCATCGTCCCGGGATCGCTCATCCTGCTTGGCGGTGAGCCTGGCATAGGCAAATCCACCCTGCTTCTGCAGCTGGCTCTATCGCTTCCACAACACCGGAAAGTGCTGTATGTCTCCGGGGAGGAGAGCGAACTTCAGCTGAAGATGCGCGCCGACCGGCTGCCGGAGACCAACGCCAACTGCTACATCGTCAACGAGAACAACACCCAGGCCATCCTGCAGCATCTGGAACAGGTGAAACCTGACCTGGTGATCATCGACTCCATCCAGACCATGCAGACCAACGCGCTGGAATCCTCAGCAGGCTCCGTCTCGCAAATCCGTGAGACCACCGCAGAACTGCAGCGGTACGCCAAAACAACCGCCACCCCCATCTTTCTGGTGGGTCACATCACCAAGGACGGCACTCTGGCCGGCCCGAAGATACTGGAGCACATTGTGGATGTGGTGCTGCAGTTCGAAGGGGAGCGGAACTACGGATACCGGATTGTCCGCGCCATCAAGAACCGGTTCGGAAGCATTTCGGAAATCGGCATCTTTGAAATGACCTCCGCCGGGCTGCGCGAAGTTCTGAACCCGTCGGAAATGCTGATTTCGAACCACAGCGAGGATGCCAACGGCATCGCCATCGCGGCGGCTGTGGAGGGGCTGCGCCCCTTCCTGATAGAGACCCAGGCATTAGTAAGCCCCGCCGTCTATGGCACGCCCCAACGCTCCGCCAACGGATTCGACACGCGGCGTCTCGGCATGCTGCTGGCCGTACTTGAGAAACGCTGCGGCATGAAACTGATGGCAAAGGACGTTTTCCTTAACATCGCCGGAGGCCTGCGTCCAGACGACCCCGCCACCGACTTGGCTATCATCGCCGCCATCCTCTCCTCACACTTCGACATCCCCATTGACGGCAAGACCTGCTTCGCCGCCGAAATCGGACTTTCAGGCGAAGTGCGTCCCGTCAGCCGCGTGGAGCAGCGCATCCATGAGGCTGAAAAATTAGGATACAGACGGATATTCATCTCCTCCTATAACGGCAAGGAGACCACTTCACACCGCATCAACGTGGTGAGAATCGCAAAGATAGACGAACTGCTGCCCGCGCTTTTCGCAACCAGCTAATGAACTAATACAGCTCCTTCACCTCCTGATGCAGCAACGCCAATGCCTCATCGGTCGGCTCATTCTTCACCGACACTGTCATTTCCAGAATGCGCGAGGCCAGTTGGGTTCCAGGGGCGTCGTCCGCTAATGAGCCGGCAGCCAGATGCAGGACCTTCGCCGTCTCCTCACGCGCACGCTTGACCGCCTCCCACAATGCGGAGGAGATATAGACCTGCTGGGAAAGGTTATGTTCAAATTCGTTCCGGATGGAGGACATCAGGAAGGCATGATACTGGGCAACCGTGCGGTCGCCCGGCATTTCGCGCAGCAGCAGGCTCTCAGGCCGTATGCGCTCCAGCAGCAGGGCAACCCGTTCATAGGCCTGCAGGCGGATGGGAGCCACAGCGGATGAGGCCTCCCTCTTCTTTTCCAACACTATTTTCTTCAATTCCTTTTCGTTGCTGAGCCGAAGCATCCAATAGCTGGTCAGCCCGACTACGGCGGCAACCGCCACCATACCTATGACAACCGTCAAAAAACTCATTTCGCTGTTATTTAATAAATGTACTTAAATTCGTTGACAAAGTGAAGAAATTCGGGACAGATGCGGTGTTGTAATGCACCCGTGCATACTGCACATTGAACTTCCGGATGTGCAGGGTGACCCCGTAGGCCAGTCCGGCCGCACCCGGTTTGTTGTAAAGACGCATTTCGCGCCGCATGTCATAATTGTAGGAAAACTGCAGGGACAGCACCTTGGCAGGTTCCAGCTCCAAACCGAGGATGAAGTGGCGGAAGGCATTGTCCACAAAGCGCTCCACACCTGACTTTTGCTTCACCTCACCAGAAACCACATCATACTCCAGGTAAGGGTCGGTCGGGTCGTCAAAACGCAGGTTCCACTGCGTAAGATGATGGAACACAAAATGGAAACGCGCCGGCAGATGCTCCAACCTGCGGGATATGGCCAGCTGCAAATCAAAGGGGAGCGGTTCGCGCTCATCGTCATACCGGATGAACTGCGCCCCGATGTTGGTCGCCATCAGGCTCATGCTGAAGTCTTTATCATCGTTGTAATAGGATGCGGCCGCATCAACTGCAAGTCCGGCGGAGAAATAGGTCTCATAATATGAGAGTATCCCCTTCACATTCATCCCCATGGAAACCTTTCCAGGAACAATCTCACGCCCGAACCCGGCAGTCAGCACGTAGTCACCAGCGGAAAAGGTGCCGGTCTCGTTCTCATAGATGTCGTAACCGTCAAAGCGTCCATAGGAGATGGCATGCACCCCGAACCGGAAGGTGCCGGCATCCCAGTTGCGGATATAGTCCGCATTGCCGTAAAAGGCATTGGAAAAGAAGTCCACACACTGAAGGGAGAGGCTCCGGTCCAGATCCGGACGCAGAAGCGAGGGATTACCCACCGCCAAGGTGGGATCCGCATCCCGCACGGAAAGCAGTTTTCCGCCCAAGGCAGCCTGACGTCCTGCAGTCGGCACCGCCAGAAAATTGAAAACTGTGGTGCCGCCTGTCTGCGCCGCCATCCAAAACGGGAGAACAAATAAGATTCCGAGCAACAATAGTTTTCGCATCAATTGCCAGCTATTTTCCCAACAATTCCTGCACCTTCTGCCGTAGTTCGTTGCCGCGCAACCCCTTGGCCACAATCTTCCCTTCTCGGTCAATCAGCACCGTAAAGGGAATACCCGTAACATTGTACTGTTGGGCTGCAGCGCACTGCCAACGTTTCAGGTCGCTGACCTGTGTCCAATAAAGCCCGTCCTTGTGTATGGCATCCATCCAGCTTGTGCGGTCTCCATCGAGCGAAACACCAAGTATTTCAAACCCTTTGTCGTGAAAATCCTTGTAAAGCCTGACCATATTCGGATTCTCCTGCCTGCATGGACGGCACCATGAGGCCCAAAAATCCACCACCACAACCTTCCCACGGAGGGAGGAGAGCGCCACATTCACACCGTTGGTGTCCGGAAGCGTGAAATCCGGTGCCACTGCACCAACCGACAAAAATTTGGATGCGGAGATTTCCTTGTTGCGATATTTTATATACTCATCGTTCGGATACTTGCGCAACAAGCGTGCAAAGACCGTGTCGAACACCACTGGGGCCTGTTCGTATTTCATGTAATCCATCAACGCCGCAGTTGCGTAGTTGTCGGCATTGTCCCAGCAGAGTTTCGCCAACATGGAGCCGCGCGTGTTTTCCAGCTCCTGCATTTTTTTCTGGATATCGGGATCCGGCTTCTCCTGATGCGCACGAACCATGCTGTCCTTTTGCTGCTCCAGCTTCACCATCATCTGCTGGAATTGCAGGAAGAGATCGTTTTCCGGAGAATTCTTCACGGACGTGATCATGCCGTTTGAGGCATCAATCCCCAATTCAATCTGCCTGTCCGGCACCAGCACGCAAAGCACATTCTTCCCATTGGAAAAATGCACAATGTAATATCCAATCTCCACCGGATTGTAATAGAACTTGAACACCCCCTTTTCCAAGGCAGCCTTCTCCAACGCGGCCTTCTGCCGTCCGAGAGCGTCGTACAGCTCCACGCTGTCCTGCGCCGAATAATTGGCCACAATCCCCTTGAACATGACCTTCTTTCCTGCGCACTGCACATTCAGGAAAGAGGCACCGAGCAGCAGCAGCAGCCAAAATCTGACAATGATATTCCTTTTCATGCTGTCATTAATTTTACTTTAAACAATACTACGGTAACAAAGAACGGATTTTCGACTCCAGTTCCTCACCCTCCAAACGGCGTGCCACAATGCGACCCTCGCGGTCAATCAGGACCAGCGTGGGAATCCAATGGATATTGTAGGCCTTCGCGACCGGACATTCCCAACGCTGCAGCGAACTTAACTGCGTCCATTGCAGGGAATCGGTCTGCACTCCGGAATACCAGCGTTCGCGGTCATTGTCTAAGGAGACACCGACTATTTCAAGACCTTTGTCATGGTATTTCCTGTACAGATAACGCATGTACGGGCTGGCGCGACGGCAGTCGGGACACCACGACGCCCAGAAATCGATCAGCACAACCTTCCCCTTGTAGGATGAAAGTGAGACCTGTTTTCCATAGAGGTCGGAAAGTGTGAATTCCGGAGCGGGATTGCCCGGCGCGAGCCGCAGGGATTTCTGCAGCTGCTCCCACTTATGCGCCAGAAAGGCATCCTTACGGTATTTTTTGCACAATGGCGTCAGAACCGTCTCGTAAGTGGAGGCATAAAAGTCAGCATCCAAATACTCCAACAGGGCTGCGGAGGCATAATTGTCAGGATTGGACTCACACAACGACACCACAGCCGCAAGCCGTTCCTTCTCCAATGCGGACATCTGCTGCTGGAAATCCGGATTCTCCTTTTTCTGATGGGCCTCAATCAGCGTTTTTTTCCGCACGTCCAAATCTATCAGCCGCTGCTGGTAGTTCAGCAGCAGGGTGTTCTCATCGGAATTGGCAGTCTTCAGCAACATGCCGGTACGTGCATCGATGGTCAGGTATACCGTCTGGCCGGGACGCAGCACGCAGAGCACACTTTTGGCGTTTTCGAACTGCAGTGTGTAGCAGCCTATGGCCTTCGGACGGTATTGGAACGAAAAATTGCCTTCAGCATCCACTGCCGAAACCTCCAGCGGCGCCTGCCTGTCACCGCTCATTGCAAAATAAAGTGAGACCTGATGTGTGTGCGGGCCGTTTTCAAGCACACCGACCAGACATTCCTTCGCCTGAGACGGCAACAGCCACCCTACAATGAACATCATGGCCAAACCGATTGTCACAACGTAATGCTTCATCTTCACTATTCTATTTATTTGTTTTTTACCTGTATTTGTTTGACAATAAAACTGATTTCTCATCCAAATCCGATTTGGTGAGCGTGGCGGCATCCTCCTCATAGCTCTTGTGGTAGGCATATTTGCGCCACTTCTCAAGCACGGATGCCATATCCTCCGGCAGCGGACTGTCGAAAAACATCGGCTGTCCGTTTCCCGGATGCGTGAATCCCAAGCACCTGGCATGCAATGCCTGTCTTGGAAGCATTTCAAAGCAATTGTGCACGAACTGCTTGTATTTCGAAAAAATGGTGCCCTTCAGAATCCGGCTACCGCCATACAGCGCATCGTTGAAGAGCGGATGGCCGATAAAGCGCATGTGTGCGCGGATCTGGTGGGTGCGCCCCGTCTCCAGCCGGCATTCCACCAGTGTCACATAGCCGAAACGCTCCAACACCTTCCAATGGGTGACAGCATGCTTGCCCAGACCGGGCTCCGCACAAACCTCCACCATGCGGCGGTCGCGGATGTTGCGTGCAAGATTGGCGTCAACCGTTCCCTCGTCATCCTCAAAATCGCCCCACACAAGAGCCTGATAGCGCCGGTTGATGTTATGATAGAAAAAATCATGTGCAAGCCTGGCCTGCGCCATCTCATTCTTGGCCACCAGCAGCACGCCGGAAGTGTCCTTGTCTATCCGGTGCACCAGAAAAGGGTTGCGTTCAGGACGCACATCGTCAGGACGGTTCCCGAGATACCACGAGAGCGCGTTTACAAGTGTGCCGGAATAGTTTCCGTAAGCGGGATGCACCACCATACCGGCCCGCTTGTTCACAACAATCACATCATCATCCTCGTACATAATGTCCACCGGAATATCTTCCGGAACGATTTCGCTATCACGGGGAGGCTCGGCCATCACAACGGAAACCACATCCTTGGGGCGTACCGGATAGTTTGGCTTTACCGGCTTGTCGTTCACCAGGATGTTGTCGGCACGGAGCGCCTGCTGGATTTTGTTGCGGGAGACATTCCGGATGCGTGCACACAGAAAACGGTCTATACGCAACGGCTCCTGTCCGGGATCCACCTCCACACGGTAATGCTCATACAGCTCCTCACCCTCCTCCGGGGCGGAACCCTGCACCTCCTGCACGCCGTCCGTCTCCTCAGGCTCCTCTGCCGCTGACATCACATGCTCTTCTTCCATTCCTTATTTTAAAAAACCGTTTTTTATTTATGACAAACGCAACTTTTGTCGGTTTATTGTATGTAATTTTCTGTTTTTGCAACGAGCTATTTCAACAATTGCCATTCACCACCCATTTTGGGGTGTTCAGGATGAATATAGCCCATTATCTTCAATTCTTTGACGGCACGACTGATTGTCCTTTCATCCACACCAAGATAACTTTCCAACCAAGCATACTTCGCCTTAGGATTCAGTTTAATCGCATTATACACATCTCTAATGAATTGGGTTTTAAAAACAGCATCCGGTTTTGTCCGGTTTTGTCCGGTTTTGTCCGGTTTTGTCCGGTTTTGTCCGATTGGCTTTCACCGTATGTCAGATTTTCCTTCAATATCAGACCCTGTTCAATTGCTTTTTTTTCAAGTATTTCACCACGATTCGACTTATACTCCGTCACAAGGAAAGCCGAATCCAATTCAAGGTCAAAAACAGGAAGTCCATTCCCATTCTCTTCAAGGGAATCCTCCACTTGAAGTACACCCCGACTGAAACGGTTGACAAAACCCAGCACCCTCATCCCTTCGGCAACAATAAGATTACGGTAATCGTTAACCTTTGGGAAATTTCCGGCATTAGCCTTTCCATATAATCCTCCAGGATTCAATATTTCAATGCGATTGTCATATTGGTAAAACTGGACGGGACCGTTCCCCGTATAGTCACGATGACAGATAGCGTTCATCAACAATTCACGTGTGGCCAAATGGGGATAATCCACAACTGTCTCCTCCCGAAGCGCCGACACAGGAATGGGACGACGGTTTGAGACTGTAGTCCTGATAAAAACATCCAGTTCCGACAGTATTGTGCAAAGATTACCGGAAAATTTATGCTCATTCAGAATTTCGCCAGTCCTTCCACCTCCACTAAAACGGACATACTGCACATACGCTCCACCAAGAAAGCGCTCCACATTGTTTCCAAAAAACAAAATTCCCGCGTATGTGGGACAATTAAACTTCAAGTCATAAAAACCCAATGCCTGCATTTGCTCGTCCACACTGCGCATGTCCCTCTCCGTGACCTCATCCGGCACCGCTTTGGGCAGATAGTAATGTTTGAACAGCTTCAAATCAAGGTCGGCAATCGTCGCCCCAAAGCATGGGGTAGCATCAAAAGTTTGCACATTTGCAGAACGACGCTCCAGTAACAAATGTTCATCGGCCTCATTGGCAATAGCCCTGCGCGGCCCAACCCTTATCCATACTCTACCTTTGTATCTGACAGGAGGAAAAACAGCCGGCTGCACCTCAACCACCACAACATCCCCTTCCGGAAAAGTGACTTTCTCCACAGTCATTGACGGTTGTGGCTGTATATTACCATCAGTACGGATAGCTGCAATATTTTTTAGTAACGCATCGGTAGCCTTCAATCCTGACAAACTGCCATCATCCTTAACACCTATCAGCAGATATCCGGGCGCTCTCCGATTAGGAAGGTCGTTTGCAAAGGCACATATAGCCTGCCCAAACTTGTCGGTGTTGGTTGTGGAGACGGTCCGTTCCACATGGTCGCTCTCTATGTCGGAAAGCATCTGCTTGATTAATTTCAAATTATCAATGTTATTCATGTGGCAAATTAAAGTCACAAGCAATATATCAAAAAACAGTCACTAAATACATTACAGCACCTTCCCCAAATCCTGCAGGTATTCCGCCTCGTAAATCCGTGTGACCACCTTTTTCGTGTAGAGCGGGAAGTCGGCCTTCATTATCCAGTCGTAATAGTTGCGCTCCCTGCGGAAGACCTCGCGCACCGGCTCGCCCTTGTGCTTGCCGAAGGCGAACACCTCCTGATCCCTGTTGTTCCATACGATATGGCCTGCCAAATCCACATTGTGGCCCGCATTGGAAAAGAATGCCAGCTTGCTGATGTCGTTCACCACCGGATAGCATTCCACATCGTTGGAGTCCACAAACGGCACATTCTGATAACGGTCCAGCTGGGATTCCAGTACCTCCAGGGTGGCACGGGCATCGGCTTCCGCGCTATGCGCGTTCGTCAGAGGTTTGCCGCAATAGAACTTGTAGGCGGCCACCAGCGTGCGTGGTTCCATCTTATGGAAAATGTTCTGAACATCAATAATCCGTATGCCGCGCAAATCGAAATCCATGTCGTTCCTAAGGAACTCCTCAACCAGCAGCGGCACATCGAACTTCAGCAGGTTATAACCGGCAAGGTCGCAGTTTTTCAGGAATTCGCGAATTTCACCAGCACACTGTGCAAAGGTCGGCTTGTCCTCCACATCCCTGTCATAAATGCCATGGATTGCGGAAGCCTCCTCCGGTATGTGCATACCTGGATTGACCTGCAGTGTCTTCGTCTCCTCCGACTGGTCCGGATGAAGCTTCACCATACTTATTTCCACAATTTTGTCCTTCCCGACATTGACACCTGTCGTTTCAAGATCGAAAAAGACCAACGGACGTTCCAATTTAAGTTTCATTTGTTTTATGTTTTATTGTTCAGTAAGTTTGTTTCAATACCATTTGCAGCGACTTCGGGGCAACCTCCACATCCACCCGCTGCCGCATCCCGGCAAAATCACCGTCCAGATGGGTGAACAACGGCTGCGTGTCAGCCGCCTCAACGCTGAATTTTT
This sequence comes from Bacteroidales bacterium UBA1195, assembly GCA_002309855.1. Lineage (GTDB taxonomy): Bacteria > Bacteroidota > Bacteroidia > Bacteroidales > WCHB1-69 > UBA1195. Next base: position 11,201 of record DBYD01000016.1, on the reverse strand, counting down.
TCATTTCATATACACTGACATATTTTTTCATCCTCTCCAGATTGCCGGAAAACAGGAACAGCAGGAGCATGGGCAGCGCATAAAGCGGCGGCTTGCGCACCACCGTCACATCGACCAGCCCGTCCTGTACCGAAGCCTCGGGCGATATTTTCACGTCGAACCCCCATTGGGACGAGTTTGCGAACGAGACCAGCAGAGCCTCGACCTCAACAGTGCGCCCCTCACCTGTCAGGCGGTATGTTCGGGGCCGGTACCGGAAATAGCTTGAAAGGATTATCCGGAAATATGGGAAGAAGCCGCGACGTCTGACATGGCTGTACCTTTCCGCCACATAAGCGTCAAAACCGACACCTGCAATGCTGACATAGGTCATTCCGTCCAAGTTGACGGTGTCAATCTTTTCCTCATGGTCACGGTTCAGCAGCAGCACCGCCCGCTTAAGGTTGAAAGGCAGATGCATGTGGTGTGCCAGCCCGTTTCCGGAACCGGTCGGAAATACGGCAAGCGCAGTCTCCGTCCCGGCCAGCGAACGGACAACCTCATTCAGCGTGCCGTCCCCACCGACCGAAACCACAACAGAAACCCCCTCACTGACTGCCTGCGCCGCCAGTTCGGCCGCATGACCGCTACGTTCGGTGTAGCGGATGTCGTAATCGAACCGCTCCCTGTCCAGAAAACGCTCCACCCGCTTCGGCACACGCCTATAGCGGCCCGTGCCGGATTTGGGATTGATGATGAAAAGTATGCGCTTCTTCATTCGGACAGTTCTTTCAAATGTTTTCTGATACAAGTTGCAAAAATAATCAAAAAGCGAATACCAACCCGCCATATTGGAAAATATATCCGCTTTTTTTTCGTTGTCAGGACATGAAACAGGAGAACGGACACCGCAACAGAGGGCGGAACATGGAGATGGAGATCCTTTTTGAGGACCGGTACATATTGGTTGTCAATAAGCCGGAGGGGCTGCTGACCAATTCGCCCGACCCAAGGAGGGAGAGTGCGCAGACCATGCTGAACGGCTACCTGGAACAGACACACCAGCGGTGCCGCGCCCACACGATCCACAGGCTGGACCGCGAAACCTCCGGACTGCTGCTGTTCGCAAAGGAGAAGCGTATCGCCCTGCAGTTTGAAGAGGACTGGAAACAGCGTGTGTACGACCGCCGCTACATGGCAATAGTGCACGGAAAGATGACGGAGCCGGAAGGCACCGTCTCATCCTGGCTGAAGGACAACAAAATGTATTACACCTACTCCAGCCCATACGACAACGGGGGCAAGTTTGCGGTCACACACTTCCGCACCATCCATGCGGGGGAGGAATATTCCCTTGTGGAACTGAAACTTGACACCGGACGCAAAAACCAGATACGCGTCCACATGCGGGATATCGGTTTCCCGGTGGCCGGAGACAGGAAATATGGGGACGGCAGCGACCCGTTGGGACGGCTCTGCCTGCATGCCTACCGGCTCTGCTTCCACCATCCCGTGACAGGGAAGGAGCTCCGCTTTGAAACCAAAGTGCCTTTCTCCTGCCCCTGACGCGTAACGCCGGACGTAATCAGCGCGGCATCTTCACCAACGCCGCAGCCCCAAGAATGGCGACATCGTTGGCGTTCAGTTCAGAGACACGTATCTGCGTCTTCCCCTTGAACGAGACGTAAAGATGCTCGTGGAAGGATTTCTCCAACGGCTCCATCAGGATTTTTCCGGCCTGGACAGGTCCGCCCATCAGGAAGACCGCCTCAGGCGAGGTTGCTGCAACCGCATTTGCCGCCGCTATCCCCAGCAGGAATCCCGTACGTTCAAAAGCCTTGAGCGCGACCTCATCACCCGCATAGGCAGCCTCCGCAATAATCTTGGTGTCAAGTCCGCGCAAGGGTATATTCGCCAATTTTCCGGTATAACAGGTGACCCAACGGCGCAATTCGTCGAATGTCTGGCAGATGCCTCGTGCGGAGGCATATTCCTCCAGGCAGCCGCGACGGCCGCAGGTGCAAATACGCCCCTCCGGAACAAGGATGGCATGTCCCAGCTCCCCGGCGCAGCCTGTGAAGCCGTGCACAAGCTTCCCGTCCACAATGACCCCGCTGCCGACACCCGTGCCCAAGGTGAACATGATGATGTCCTTCATCCCCTTGGCACCGCCATAAATAAGCTCGCCGTAGGCTGCGGCGTTGGCGTCGTTGGAGAGCGTGACCGGCACATTGATGTACTGCCGTATCATTTCGCTCAACGGTATTATCCCCTTGAATTTCAGATTGGGCGCATGTTCGATGCATGATGTGTGGAAATTGCCGTTAGGGGCGCCGATGCCGATGCCCTCCGCCTCGGCATCAAGTTCGCCGAGAGCGGCAAGCAGCGCCTCCGCCAAATCCTTAACATAAACCGCAACATCATCATAACCGGCCATTTTCAGACGTCCGCGCCGGACAATGTTACCTTCGGCATCCACAAGGCCGAAATCCGTGTTGGTGCCACCTATGTCGACACCGATACCAAGCTTTTTTTTCATATTTTAGAATTTTTTGATTTTAGAAATTAATACTATTTATTTTCATTTTTATCCACCGCCACCACAACGGCGCGGTCACCTTCCACCCTGAACCTGATCTCCATACCCTCGTACACAAAGCCGTAAACCCGTTCCGCATCCTGATGGTAGGAGGGGCGCGGATCCTGTGCGAGCAGTTCGCGCACCACACTGCGGTGCGGCTCCGGAATCCTCTGTTCCAGTTCTGCCGGAACCGTCACCTCCAGCCCATATCCGGCGCAGCAGCCTGCGAAACCTGCTGCGGCGTCGGGATGGCTGTCCGTGAAGGGCAGGTAGGGCTTGATGTCAAAAACCGGGGTGCCGTCCATCAGGTCGGCGCCGCGGACATGCAGCAGCGGCCCCTGCGGGCTCTCCCATTCAATCCGCTCCAGTGCCACCGAGGACAACCCCAACGCATTGGGACGGAAAGGCGAACGGGTTGCGAAGACCCCCATGCGGCGGTTCCCGCCCAACCTTGGAGGACGCACAGTCGGCGACCATGCTTCACGCTCCGCTTCGGAAAATTCCCAAAGGAGCCACAAATGGGAAAAGGCCTCCAGCCCCCTGAAGGCCTCCCCCACCCTATATTCAGGCTCCATCACAATCACCGCCTCCAGACCGGACACCAGACCACTCTGGCGAGGAACGCCGAACTTGGTCGGGAAGCCGGTACGGATATGGGCGATCGGACGGATTTCCATGGCTATTTCTTCGCAGCCGCCTGATTGGCCGTGATGGCCACCACATTGACGATATCCTCCACGGAGCAGCCGCGGGAGAGGTCGTTGATAGGAGCGGCCATACCCTGCATAACCGGGCCGACAGCCTCGGCACCTGCAAGACGCTGCACCAGCTTGTAGGCGATGTTTCCGGTCTCCAATGAGGGGAACACCAGCACATTGGCCTTTCCGGCAACCGGGCTGCCCGGAGCCTTGGAGGCACCCACCTTCTCCACGATGGCGGCATCAGCCTGCAGCTCGCCGTCAATCACCAGCGTGGGATCCATCTCCTTGGCGATGCGGGTGGCATTGACCACACGGTCGACCAGCTCATGCTTGGCGCTGCCCTTGGTTGAGAAGCTCAGCATGGCGACACGCGGCTCGATGCCGGCGATGGCACGGGCGGTCTGTGCAGTCACAACGGCTATCTGGGCCAGCTTGTTCTCGTCAGTGTTGGGGTCGGCGGCACAGTCGGCGAAGACCATGATGCCATTGTCGCCCCACTGTTTGTCCTTCATGATCATGATGAAGGCGCCGGAAACGACACTGATGCCCGGAAGGGTCTTCACAATCTGGAAGGCGGGACGCAGCACGTCGCCGGTGGCGTTCATGGCACCGGCAACCTCACCGTCAACCTCGCCGTTCTTGATCAGCAGGGTGGCCAGATACAGCGGGTCACGCACAAGCTTTGCGGCCTTTTCCATATCCACTCCCTTTGCCTTGCGCAGCTCATACAGCATATTGGCATAGAAATCGGCCTTCGGGTTGTTTTCCGGATCGATGATTTCAGCCTCCCCGATGTGGGTCAGTCCCCATTCCTTCGCCTTGGCATGGATGGTCTCCGGATTGCCTAACAGCACTATGCGGGCCAGTTTTTCAGCCAGAATGATGTCGGCCGCCTTGATTGTCCTCTCTTCGGTTCCTTCAGCCAACACAATCTTTTTGTTGGCTTTACGGGCATTCTCCCGTATTTGTTGCAATAATTCCATATTGAATGTTTTTTAAAATAGTTTAATATTAATTGTCAATAAGATAAAATCATCCGTCCCGTAAAAAAACGAATTTGCAAATATACAAAAAAGGGATAACCGCAGAGAGGTTTTTTAACAAAAATTCTTATTTTGCAGTACCGGAAAGCCAACGGCACGACAGCGGTGTAAAACGCCGCAAAAGGAGGAAGACAAGCAGACAGCATCCCATGGACAAAAGCGCATTCAGCAGATGCACCGCCGCAAAACCGTCACTCCCAACAGCGTGCGCAACCAGCCAACGTGCGGAAAACTTGGTCAGCACGCGGGCAAAAATAAAATGCAGGGCAAAGACAAAAAAGACCGGTTCCGCCAGTCTGCGCCAGTCCAACGCTGGAGTATGGCCCGCCACCCGATATGCCAACCGCGCAAACAGCATCATGCCGGAAAGGTTGCGAAGCAGCAGCAACGGCGCGTCCGTCCATCCCCCAAAAGGGAGCGGCAGTTCCAGAGCCACAACGGCGGCCACATAGAGCAGCAGCGGCGGCCACACCGGCCTCTTCAGCCACTCCGACAGTGACGGCATCCATACATTCAGCCAACAGCCTATACAGAAGCAGGCAGCCTCCGACTCAAAACCCAACTGATGGGGAAGCGACGCCAGCAGCAGGGGCAGAAGCAGGGAAAGTTTATGGATACGCACAATCCGATGGAACAAGGGTGTGAAAAGCGCTATCACCATCAGATCGCGCAGGAACCAGAGCGGCCCGTCTATGGGGCCGGAATTGAACCCCACCCCCCGAATGCACCAGTAGGCGCGCAAAATATCGGCGAATGACATCTCCCCCAACGGCGGAATCTCCCCCAAAACAGAAGGCAACAGCAGGCCGACCACGCCGTAAAACAACAGGAACACAGTATTCCACAACAAATAAGGGACAACCCAAGTACGCAGACGCCCACGGCACTTGCGCACAAACAGCTTCATGGTGAAAGCCTCACTTGAAGCTACAAACAGGTAGCCCGATATCAGGAAGAAGAGCGGATTGGCCAACCAGACCACATGACCGGCATAATGGTACAGCTGTCCGTAAAGTGTACCCTCACAACCTGTATCGGCAACAAGGTTGGTATGGATCAGCACCACCAGGAACATCAGCACCCAACGTAGCAGCCCGATAGTCCGGCTTGTCCCACTGTCCGGAAGCCGGTTTAGCGGTAAGGCACGGGGTTCCGCCATCACCTTAACCACTATTTTCCGGAATGTTGTTGCAGCACCTCCTCCAGCAGCCTGGTGCAAAGTTCGCTGAAACTCCATCCGCGCCAGGCAAGCTGCTTGGGCACGATGCTGCCGGAAGTCTGTCCGGGGATGGTGTTCACCTCAATGAAATAGAGGCCTGTTCCGTTTACGATATAGTCTATGCGGACAATGCCGGAGCAGCCCAGCGCACGATATATCCGCAACGATTCCTCCTCACAATGCCGCCATGTTTCAGCCGGAATATCGGCCGGGGTGATTTCGTCCGACATGCCGGGCTGGTATTTGGCCTCATAGTCGAAGAAATCCTTTTTCGGGCATATTTCGGTGATTGCAATCACCTGCGGCTTGTTATCCAATGAGACCACGCCGCAGGCCAGCTCCCTTCCGGGGACAAAACGCTCCACCAGAATCTCATCGTCATATTTGAAGGCCTCATCGGCAGCCATTTTAAGCTGGCCGGCATCCTTCACCTTGGTCACGCCCACACTGGAGCCGGAGCCGCATGGCTTCACAAAACATGGCAGCCCCAAACGCGCCACGATAGCCTCCGGATCCAACGGATCGTGCCTGTACAAATGAACCGAATCGGTCATCTTCACCTGGAAGGCCTTCAGGTAGGTGTTGCAGAGGTGCTTGTTGAAGGTCAGCGCGGAGATGTCCGCCTTGCAGCCCACGTATGGTATGCCGAGCATATCGAAATAGCCCTGGAGCTTGCCGTTCTCACCAGGTGTTCCGTGGATGGCGATGAAGACCGCATCGAACCGGACGCGGCCCTCTGGGAGCGGCAGCGTGAAGTCGTTCTTGTCTATTTCAACCGTTGTGCCGTTTTCCAACCTTACGCTCCACGAATTCCCCTTCATAAGTATAAGGTGGACGTTAAAACGGTTCTTGTCCAACTGGTTGTAGATGTTCTCGCCGCTCTGGACGGCTATTTCGTATTCCCCGGAATGGCCTCCGGTAATCACTGCTATATTCGGTTTCATCTCCTTTGTCATAAGTTATTTTATTAATGTCATCAGCTACACGCAAAGGCAAGTCGGCTTTTCCGGCGGTGCCAGCTGCCTGCCCGATGCGTCCGCATATTTCCCCTTCGGGTCGTACTCGATTCCGATTTTGTCCAGCAGGCTCTCAACCTGCACCTGATGAATCTGCAGGCCGATCTCCCACGGGTCATATCCCATCAGCAGGGCGGCCAGCTCCTCGTGCGAAAGCACCGGAATACCTTTCCCCTCCGTATCGTATGTCTTGTGCTCCATCTCCGAGATGGTATATTGCCAGCGGTCCAGGAACATGTTGCAGCCCGGGCAGTTGGTCAGTATGAAGTCGGGATGGTATGGCTCCATAGACTCCAATTTCTTGTGCGTGTTGCTCACCGAATAGCCGCGGTTAGCCTGCACCAGGTAGTTGCGGAAGCCGAAGCCGCAGCAGTGCCGCCGCTCAGGGTAATCGACCACCTCGCCGCCCCAGGCCTCAATCAGCCCCGCAAGCACGTAGGGGAATTCCGCGCCGCCCACACCGAAGGCTGGAAACACCTTGGCGTAATGGCAGCCCACATGCTCCACCCCGCGCAAAGGTTCTCCCGTGTGACGGTTCACAAGCTGATATTTCATTTTAGGTTTCAATTCGTTGCGGAACTTATAAAGCACATCGGAGGAATGCACGATGTTTTCCGGCACCTCAAATTCCCGTTTGGTCGCCTTGAAGAGGTATTCCCTCGTCTTCTCCAACGTCTCCGGCTGATGTTTCCATGTCTCCAGCACCTCCACATACAGGCCGAACGAGGTGACGCAGGATGGGATGTAATTTTTATAGCCGGCGGCAGTCATCAGCGAAAAGAGCCGCGCCATCACCGTCGCCGTAGTGTAGAACGGCACAATGTCGGAATGGTAACCAATGCCTGTGCAGGTGTGCTGATGCTCGTCATCATAAACATCCTTGCCCAAGTCCTCACGTAATATTTTCAGGAACATGTTTTCCGCACCCGGAGTGAAGCTCTGGCGGATGCAACTGCGGGCATAATAATAATGGTCGTCCGCTATCTCCTTCTGGTATTCGTTCCAAAATCTCTTCTGCATGGTCACTTTTTTTATAATGAATGGCATCCGGAATCCTCGGTGAATATGTGCTGCACATATTCATCCATCGGCAAGTTATGCTCCTTGGCGAAGGTTTCGGACTGTTCCTCAATCTGCCGGTACATCTCCTTTCCGCCCGTCACTTCAAAAATGGCATTTATCTCCTTCAGGTCATCCTCGGCAATGTCACGGATGGCGCCCGCACCACGCTGGTGGTATTTCGCCCCGAAACGTGGTGAGACCTCCGCGATATGCTCCATGTACCACTCCCACACGGGCCCCTGCTCCGGATGTTTGTCCACCGTTACAATGTCAGGATGCACGCAGTAGCCGCGTTTCAGGATATTCTGGCCGACAGTCTGCTCGATGGCATACTGCTGCCTTCCCTTCTCATTCTCCACAAAATAGCCCATCTTCTGGGCATAGGTGCGCAGCACGCTGATTACGATGCCCGGCGTGTTGCCGCGGGGGCAGCGGGTCTTGCAGGACATGCACTGGCCGCAGTACCAGATGGTGTCGCTTTTCAGCAGTTTCTCAATCTCCGCATCGTCCTGCGACTGCACGATGGTGCAGATGGCACGCGGATCGTAATGGTAGAATTCCGCCGCTGGACAGATGGCCGTGCAGACACCGCAGCTCATGCAGGCGTTCAAGGCCTCCTCCAGCCGGAAATCCTCATTCAGTTTGTCATATAAGGCTCCCATATCCAAAATAATAATCGGCAAAAGTACTAAAAAAAGCGATACGCTCCCGTGGAAGGAATGTTTTTATTTCAGACGCCACGGCATAATTGTATTTCACCATTTACTGAATTGTTTTCCGAAATCATTCACTTTGCCGTTGGTCTGAATTTTTGGGTAGTATTATATCCAAATTAATACTAATAGAGAAACTATTGTTACAAATATTTCAACAATAAAAACAATATTTCCTATTTTTTTTTGTTTCCCGTTAAGATTCTCATATTTCTTTACAATCCTTTTTTTATTGAATGAAAAAAGAAGCATTATTATTACAGTAACAAAAGTAATAAAACAAAAAGTAACATCTGACGGGAAATCCCATTGTATTACTGCTGTCAATGAAGCTGTATTTATATACAACATTAAAGCAAACAACACGTTATTATATGGGCCAGGATATGCATTATTTTTCCCGTACAATCTGTAACACCTGTAATATAAATAAGTAAAAGGTTCTATCATAAGCAAAAATCTATCATAGACTTTTCCATCCTTTGGCACAGCATTTCATGCGACCTCGATTCAAGCTCCTCCTGCTGGTCGGTGAGCACAAACTCCAATGTACGTTTGTCTATCATAATCCATGTCTTTTTTTCAATGCAAAAGTAGAAAAAAAAGCGACAGACTGCGCTATTTTACAAAAAAAAAATGTTTTCAATTGCGTTATTTTGCAAATTTCGGGCTTTCAGATTGCGTTATTTTACACGAATTGCACGCGATGTTGGGACGGCGTGTAGAGACGCAATGCATTGCGTCTCTACTTCTTGACATAAACAAGCAGCACCACGCACAACGCGCCATATTCAAAAAAATGCACATGAATCACCTAACCAACCATGTGCATTATCTCAAGACTCCATTCATACACAGGCTGTATCCGGATGCGGTATCCGGATTCCTCCACCTCGCCGCTCTCATGGTCGGTCAGCAGCAACAGATTGTCGCATCCCGTATGCCTTGCTGCAAGCAGGAGTCCGCCCATTTCACGTCTGCGGGTCTTACCGGCAGAAATATCATACGACACCTGTATGGCCTGTATCACCCTGTTGCCCTTGCACACGATGAAGTCACACTCTCCCGAACGGTCACTATAATAATATACGTCATTACCGTCCATCCTGCATCTTCTGATCAGATGGATGGCAACAATGGTTTCCAAACGGAATCCCAAATTCTCACCGGAAAAAGCATACTCCCGCTGATCCATCATCGCGACATCAACCGCATAGAGTTTTTCCTGCACCATGCGCATTCTGCTTTTGTGCGAATACTTTTGGATACCAATCAGCACGAAGGCCTGCTTCAAATAGTTCACATAGTTTTTGACGGTGTTCTCAGACCTTATTTGGAACAATTGCGCCAAATCCTTAACAACAGCGACGGTTGGGACAACATTCAGAAGATGTCGGGTCATCTGCTCAAATGCGGCCCGATATGCTATCCTGTACCGCTGTTCGATATCACGCTTCAAAATGTTTTCAACAAGCGAATTGACATAACTTTTATTGTCCTTTATATTCAGAAGTTCGGGAAAACCGCCCTGCTTCAGGTACTCATCGAATGCCGCCCTTCGCATTGCCTCCGCCTTTGTGGTGCGCTTTTCTGCATCCACCATTTTCATCACACAGAACTCCCCGAATGAAAAAGGATAGAGTGGAATCTCCCTGTTACGGCCCGAAAGGTGTGTGGCCAACTCGCCACTGAGCAGCTTGGCATTGGATCCTGTGACAATGATGTGCATCTTTCTCCTAAGCATCCTGTTCACAAAGAGATGCCATCCATCAACATTCTGTATTTCGTCAAGGAAAAGGTATTGGAAATCGCCGCGAATTTTGTATAGCACCTCCAGCACATCGTTCAATTGGTCAGCACCAATACCGGCAAGCCGCTCATCGTCAAAATCAACATAGGCGTATTTTTCATTTCTGCCTTGCACGGCCTGATAACAAAGCGTTGACTTTCCGCTACGGCGCACTCCTATCACCACTTGTGCCTGTGTGCTTTCCAAATCTATCATAGACTTTTCCATCCTTTGGCACAGCATTTCATGCGACCTCGATTCAAGCTCCTCCTGCTGGTCGGTGAGCACAAACTCCAATGTACGTTTGTCTATCATAATCCATGTCTTTTTTTCAATGCAAAAGTAGAAAAAAAAGCGACAGACTGCGCTATTTTACAAAAAAAATTGTTTTCAATTGCGTTATTTTGCAAATTTCCGGCTTTCAGATTGCGTTATTTTACACAAATTGCACGCGGGAAATTACTTTTGCCAAAATTCGTCCAATTCATATTTCCTTTTCCACAAATGCTTCCTAATTGCCTTATCCGTTTCACAAATTTCCTGGAGAAACAAATAATACTGGTATTGCCTTTGAGGAAGATATTCTTTTATCGACTTATACGTTTCTCTATAATACTTTTCCTCCCCATCGTTTTTGATTTGTATATCATCCGTATTTTCAAATAAAGAATTGTATAGGCTTCTGAACACCTCCATTTCATCCGAATATCCGTATTTTACCTTTTTGACAGCATAATATTTGCCTCCTATTGCATATACTTCAGTGTTATCCATTGTCATGATATCATATAAATCCATAGAATGATTTATTGTGAATCTATATTTTTTTGATATGGAATCATATATTCCCCATGTATGGTTTTGGGGGACCAAAATCGTCAAGGAGTCCATATTTATGGAATCTTTTCTGATAGCATCCAACAAATACTTTTTATTTGCAATGTAATAAACATCAAAATCTGTCTTTAACCTGTATAATCCTGCAAATGGAGGATATATGTCCGAGCCATAACCATAGGTCACCTCCTGGACAATGTAATTTGTCCCTGTTTTGTATTCAGAACAGAAACTATGAATCTACTTTAAAAAGTTAATACA
>DBYD01000067.1 GCA_002309855.1 Bacteroidales bacterium UBA1195 | reverse complement strand
CTGCTCTCCCCCGAGAACGTCTTCCCGGAATACTACATCCTGCGGCTAAAGTCCTTCAACAAGGAGCCGGAGAACCCCATGGAGGAGTGGATGGAATACCTGAAGAGCGGGCGCATCCGCCCTGACACCACCACGCCAGGTCTGCAGGAGGCCAAGCGGAGGCTCGACTTCCTGAAGATGTCGCCACAGGAGCAGCGCATCTACGAAAGGTATCTGGACGACAAGGTTTACGAGGATGATGTGCTCACAACGCGTGAACGGAAGGGAGAAAGGAAGGGCGAACTAAAGGGCGCAAAGAGAGGTTTCAAGAAAGGACATGCCGAAGGGAAAGCCGAGGGGAGAGCCGAAGGTTTGCAGGAGGGAATGGAGAAAGGTCGTGAGGAAGAGCGCATCGCGATTGCCGCAAAAATGAAACAGTTGGGGCTTCCGGCGGAGCAGATTGCCCAATCCACGGGGATTCCCGTAGGGGAGATCAAAGGGATGTGAAAAACAACAGGGCCGCGCCGGGGAGGCGTCGAGCCCTGTCTACTTAACTAAACTCTCAAAATTAAAGTAATGTGGCGGATTAGTGTTGGTATCTATTTATGATTTAATAGTTTTAACGTTTAACACCAAATTTTTATAATTCTTTTTAGGGAAAATATCCCAAAAATAAATGCCGTACACAACACCATATCCCGAATCACCAACATGCAGTATGACATCATAATGATAAGTACCATTCACGCCGTCATAATATAAGGTTCGATTTTGAATGGAGTATCCTGTGTGATACGCCATGACTTTACCCCAAATAAGGCTGTATTTGTTAAAATCAATTTTGAGGTTGTCACATCCGAGTTTTTTCAGCTCATCCATTCCGTTAATCACGTTAATGCAGTCGGTGAACTTTACTGTGACAGTATCCTCCCATTTTGAAAAGAAATCATCAAGTTTTTCTTTAACCGAACTATCAGGCACAATAGGATTTAATGCCGTTTCTTCCTGAACACCGGATGTATTGTTTTCATTTGTTATTTTCTCCTTCTCGCAGCCCGCGAGGAACATCGCGCCTGCAAGGATAACTGTTGCCACCATGGGCAGTAAAACCTTTGATTTCATGTTAAAAATGTTTTAATATTTAGTTGCAACTATTAATCCTGATTACGATATGTTCTCAATTCATTGATTGTTCCTTTAATAAAGCGGAGGTTGCTGCGGTACATATAAATACATGCCAGCACTTCGGCCGGAACACCTGCAAGCAGTATTGCCCATGAAAAGGTGTCGCAGACCACATCCGAATAAAAGTTCAGCGATTTCCAAATCCATCCAAAGGCTGGTAGCATGAAAAAAACGGACATGGGCATAACCACCACCAAAGCCACCAGCAGCTCTATCTTCTGATACAGCCGGAGCTTGGCGCAGTTCTTCAGCATGTCGGGGATGGTTGAGGTTATCGGGTCAATCAAGGTGATGAGCCGGATGGCGTAAACGCTGTCCGCCACGCACAGCAGCATCACCAACAGTGTCATCAGGTAGGCGACAGGCATTTCCATACCTTTGCTGAAATAAAACAGGAACCATGCGAGCATCACTACGGCAGCTATCAGGCAGGCCACCTCCCTGCGTAGCATCTTCCGGCGCGGGGAGCGTCGCTGCCATTTCCGCACCTTTTTCAAATCCACCTCCGGCAACGGTATGTCCGCCAACGATTCACCATGTTCCTTCCATACTTTGGCGTATTCCGCCATAATACGATCCTCTTTCTCTTTCTGATTTTCCATTATTGTTTCTCCCATATATTTATTAGTTTTTTCTTAATTCGTCCTACCCTGGTGGAAACATTGGTTTCCGTCATGGAGAAGATGCGGGCGATTTCCGCCTGCGGGTATCCTTCAATATAGAGATCCATCATCGCTTTGTCCAACGGCTCCAGCAACATGACCAGTTCATGAAGGTCATCCAGCATCCGTTCACGCCCCATGTCGGCATTGTCGGCCATGCTCTCCGCCAATGTCTGCGTGATGGGGACATTCTCCGGACGGCATTCATCCGCCCTCTTGCTGGAGATGGCCGTGTTGACCGCCACCCGATACACCCAGATGCCTTCCGGAACATCATTCCCGCGTTGTCTGAAACCATTCCACAAGTGGCAAAGAATTTCCTGATGCAGCTCTTTTCTCCCGTAACTGTCATTGGGATAAAAGAGTTCGCACACCCGAAGGATGACGGAATGGTGTTTTTCCATCAGCTGCGACCATTCAGCATCCTTGTCCGCATTCCTCTGCCGTTTTCTGCCTGTTTCCATATAATTAATAATTAAACCAAATTTCGACAGGTGCATTTTATGCCCCCTCATATATATAATACGCTTGGGGAACCCAATTTCTCACACTAAGATGAAAAAAAATTTTCACATTTTTTATAATATATTAAAATACAAATGGTTGTGAAATTAGAAAAAATTCGTTTTTTTCCTGACACGTGGCGGCGGGGCATATTCCTTTTTTGCGGATATTTGCATTTTCAATCTGAAAAATATAAACGCATGAAAGTAAAAGAGTTAGTGGAGAAACTGGACCTGCAGATCTTTTGCGGGGAGGAAAATCTTGATAATGAAATCAAAGGCGGGTACGCCTCCGACCTTTTGAGCGACGTGATGGGCTTTGCCAAGGAGGGCCATGTATGGGTAACCCTGCAGACGCACAAGAATGTCATCGCCATCGCCTCGCTGAAGGAGCTGGCCGCCATTGTGCTGGTGAAGGGCAACAAACCTGAGCCGGACATGCTGGAGCAGGCTAAGGAGGAGGGCATCCCCGTGCTGGGAACCGCGGAGCAGACCTTTGAGACGGTCGGCCGGATCTATTCGCTGTTGAACGCCTAAAACCATATCGCCTTGCAGCTTTTCAAAGCCGACCTGCACAACCACACGCTGCTCTCGCCCTGCGGCAGCCTGGAGATGACCCCGGACGCCATCCTGGACGGCGCGCGCGCCAAGGGGGTGGACATCATCGGCATATCGGACCACAACGCCACGCGGCACTGCCGTCTGGCGGAGCACTATTCCCATTCCCGCGACATTTTTGTGCTTTGCGGGGCGGAGGTGACCACAAAGGAGGAGGCGCATTGCCTGGCCTTTTTCGAGACCCATGAGACACTCGACAAGTTCCAGGCCTATCTTGACGAACACCTGCCCGACATACCCAACTCCCCCGATTTTTTCGGCGACCAGGTGCAGATTGACGAGGATTTCAACATCGTGTACGAGGAACCGAAGCTGCTCACATCCGGACTTGACGTTCCGATTGAGGTGATTGCGGCGGAGGTGAAGTCGCTGGGCGGCCTTTTTATTCCGGCGCATATCGACAAGCTGAAGAACAGTGTGATTTCTCAGTTGGGATTCATCCCGTTCGACCTGCCATACGATGCGGTGGAGCTCTCCGGCCACGGCGACCGAGACAAGATTCTTTCGCAGCACCCATACTTGAAGGACAAAACCTTTATCCGCAGTTCGGACGCGCACATCCCCGACCGCATCGGCGTGGACACCTGCTATTTTGAGCTGGAGACCCGCAGTTTCGCCGAAATCCGCATGGCGCTGCACGGGGAGCAGGGGCGCCGCGTCTGGCTGTCAAAACCTGAATAATTTAAAACAACCGGAAAGATGAAAGACATTTCCATGCACATAATGGACATTCTGCAGAACTCAATCCGCGCCAAGGCGGATCTGGTGCAGCTGAATGTCACCGAGGACCACACGGCGGACACGCTTACGCTGGAATTCATCGACAACGGCACCGGCATGAGCGAGGATACGCTTGCCAATGTGCTTAACCCTTTCTTCACGACCCGCACCACACGCAAGGTGGGGTTGGGGCTCTCCCTGCTAAAGCAGAATGCGGAGCAGACGGGCGGACATCTGGAAATCGCCTCAAAACTTGGTGAGGGCACCACGGTGAAGGCGGTCTTCGGCCTGTCGCATTGGGACCGCCAGCCGATGGGCGACCTGCCCGGCACCCTCATCCTGACTGTCTCCGCCCATCCGGAAATCCGTTTCATTTTCCGCTACAAGTCGGAAACCATCGATTTTGTGTTCGATACCGACGAGGTCAATGAGGTGCTGGAGGGCGCTTCGTTGCAGGACCCCTCAATCATCCAGGATCTGAAGGAGCTGGTGGAGGCCAACCTTGAGGGGCGGGTGGAATGATTTTTGCTCCACATTTCTTATGTTTCATTTAAAAACTTTTGTCTTATGAAGAAATTATTGTTGGTTGCCGCTGTTATGGGAGCGGCCATGGTGTTCACCACTGCTTGCAAGAAAACCTGCACTTGCACCACCCGTCAGGAGATTGAGATTGCCGATCCTGACAACTATGATCATGAAATGTATGAAATGATGAAGGGCAATACTGTGGAGGCAACCACCACGGCCGAAACCAAGGGCAAATGCTCTGAATTGGACGAGACCGTTTCACAGACTGTGTGGGGAATCCGTCAGAAGACCATCACCACCTGCAAGTAAAGTAAAAAAAAAGAGCGGTTTCGACCGCTCTTTTTTTTATTGTCTTATCACAACCTTCTTAAGAGTATTTTCCCCAATCTGTACGATGTAGACTCCGGGTGTCTCCATACGGATGCGCTGTTCGTCATGTGAGATGGCCTCCAGGTTGTGGAGCAGCCTTCCCGTTATGTCGAAGATGCGCATTGGCTTCCCTTCCGCGTTACAGACCACAATGTCGCTTCGGTCGGTAAAGACAGCAACACGCCCTTCGGTGGTTTCGCCGATGCCGTCCTCATCCGCTTCAAATATGGCGATGAAGGTGGTGTCGGAATATACGCTGACCATCCGCTCGCTCTCCTTTATGCCGTCCTTCCAGTGGCTGAAACGGTATCCGATGAATGGGGTGGCGCTGATTGTGACGGTGGTGTCCCCGTAAAACTCGCATCCCTCGGAAACGCATCCCATCGTGCTGTCTTCGGCAATCACGGAAAGGGTGTATTTGGGTTTTGGCGTGCGGACAATGCGGAAACTGCAGTAGTTGTTATAGTCTTCGCTTCCGATCAGGTACCAGTTGTTGTCCACATCAGACTTGTACACGATTCTGGCTGAATATAAGCCCTCTGTAAGTTTTTCGGAGGCTTCAACGTTGAACAGTACGCGAATGAAATAGCCGTTTGTCAATGACACGTCGGTGATTCCGAAAGCCCCCTTGTAGTTTGATGCGCTGTCGTAAATGCCTATGGCCATTTTCCCTTCATACGGATCGACCCCCAAGTTGGCGATGCTGTCGACGAACTGGAACGGGGTGTTGTATTCCACAGTATCCTGGACATGCAACGGGCTGTACAGTTTCAGTTTGAAACCGTAATAACCTCCGGAAATTTTGAAGTTAATGGAATTGGTGCAATAGTACTCCCCAACCGGATGCCAGCGCCGGTCGTTGGAGTCGGAGTAGACCATGCGGGCGGTGTAGTTGCCTCCCGTAAGCTTTTCGGTGGCGGCGATGTCGCATTTGAAGTTCGGTATGTAATAGCCGTTTTTTATTTGGGTTTTGGTGATTCCGAACACACCGAAGAATGTGCCGTTCTCGTTGTAGATGGCAACGCCTACCTGCCCGTTAAACGGCACGGTGTCGATGTTTGCGATGCTGTCGGCGATGGAGAAGGCGGTGTTGTATTTCACCACCGGCGTGCTGATGTGCATGGGCTTGTACAGGTGCAGGTTGTAGAGTGTCGAGGCGGGGTAGTCGACCGGATGCACGAACAGGGCGCTTTGGTTCAAATTGTATCCGCTGTTGCTGCCGCCGATGCCCTGCGAGCTTGGATCCAGTGCCGAAATCTGGAAATAGCCGTCCGAGGAACCGTTCCATCCCCAGTTGATATGGAAGAAGTCCCTGCTGTCGTAGCCGTCGCATACAAAGGCGTGTCCGCCGTTTGTGTTGGCACCGCCGTAGAGGATGGGATGGCGGGCATTCAGCTCCTTTTTCAGCATGCTGATCCATACAGTCGAGTCGGAGAAGTTGTCACGCTTGTATCCGATTACGGTGTCGCATCCGAAATGGTACTGCAATGCGTCCCTTGCATCGGTCAACTTGTAGCTTCTCTTTTGTTCATCTGTCAGGATGCAGTAGGCACCGCTCGATTTTGTCCCGTAGTTCATCTCGACGCTCACTCCGCAGTGGTACATCAGCTGTGCGACCGCCCTTATGGCAACGGCGCTGCTGTTTTTGCTGTAGGTGGTGGTCATGTTGTTCCAGTCGTATGTTGTCTTTTCAAAATTGGCACTCTGGATTGTGCCGTAGTTGGCGCTGGTGTAGGTGTGGTAGCCTTTCCCGCTGACAGGATATTTCCAAAAATACAGCACCTGTGCCATGGCTGTGGCCACACATCCCACCGGAGTGTGGTAGTTGTAGCTGGCACCGGAGGCGTTGGCGTCGTAAGGGCAGGAATCATTGTATGGGGTGCCCTGTCCCCACTTTGTTTGTATCAGCGGGTCGACGGAGGCGGTTGTCTTTGCGATGGCTGCGGCGCTGTTCTCGATATAGGCCTGCCACAGCGGGTTCATCGGCATTGTGTCCGCGCCGGGAAGTGCCGTCACGGCATCCATCTCTTCGCAATAGGTGCGCATCCACCAGCGGATGTTTTCCGGCATGCCGGCGGTGTCGAAGCGGCTTTCGGTCGAATAGCCCAGCACCGGCTGGAAACGCCTGTCGCCAGCCACGATGACGAAGCCGTTGTCGCCGTCGTTGAAGATGTAGTAGCGGACCTCCCCGCTGCCTGATTTTTGCCGGTACAGCTGTTGGTCGGTTGTGTAGAGCCGCAGCGCATGGCCGCTTTTCTGCTTGTGCTGCAGCGCGTAGAAGTGTTCCGCTACGGTCTGTGCATCCTTCAGCCCTGCAGGCTGGCTCCAAACCGGAAGGACGAGCAGCATTGCCAAGATGGTAAGTAATTGTCTCATAGTGCAATTTTTAGTTTCAAATCAAACTGCAAAATTACATTAAATTATAATATGGAACACCGCCCGTGGCGGAAAAAAATGTGACGGTGGCGGGGCATCAGATTCCCAACGCCTTCCTTAGCAGCAGCTCCTCGTCCTCCGGCAGGAAGTGGTGCGGGTCCCAGGCGGTGAGCAGCGGCTGGAAGTCCCGTTGCCGGTAGGCTTCGTACAATGCAGTACGTCTGAAACTTGCCAGCAGGGTGGGCAAGCTCCCGTTCCGGCTTTCATATTGGCGGATGATTTCGCATAACGCCATGCAGACCTCCTCACGGGTGCCCACGCACTCAAATGGTTTGACGGCGGTTTCGCCGCACAGCTCCTTCAGTACCGGCCACAGCGTTTCATCCTTCAGCAGCTCCTTGCCGAAAATTTCACGCACCTTTTCAGCGGGGAGGAAGGCGGAGAGCATGATGCAGGTGAAGAGGCATTTTGGGCAGTGTCCGCACCAGATGTCCTGCTTGCTGCCCACGTTGCAGCTTCTGAAGACGGGGAGATAGGCTGTGCAGCGCGAAAAGAGCATGGCGATCTGCAGCTCTGAAAGCGGACGCAGGAAACTGTGGTATGAAATCTTCTCAGTAAGGTGTCGCGCCACATACTCCCTGAAATCGGATTCAAATGCGATTGATTTGGAATACTGGTGGTTGACATCGCTCCCCTGCACGGTAGGCTCGTTCGCGCTCGATTCGTTGGAGAGGGCTATCCGGCTCCTGCCAGCCAGCGTGGCGATTAGCAGGCTGTAGAAGGCCAGCATGGCTGAGAAGGGGGTGTGGCCGTTCAGGTAGCCTTCGGCATTGAGTTCCAGCAGCCTTTTGTCAATTGGACGCTGTATTTCCAGGTATCTGCCGGGCAGTCCGGAAATCTCCGCGCAGGCCTTGGTCGCCCCACGCGGGTTGATGATGAATGTCAGCGGGGCTGGCTGCTGCTGTTTGAGCAGCTCCAATGTGACCACCGAATCCTTGCCGCCCCCGATGGGGATGATGGTGCCTTCCGGATTTCCCGCTTTCAGTTTTGGCAGCCTGCGGTCGGAGGTGCAGCGCAGCCGGACAAAGGATTGCGCGTCGGTGGCGATATGGTTGATGTAGAAGAATTCGCCTAACCCGTGGTAGTAGAGGTTCTTCCACCAGGCAAGCGCCTCCTCGTCAAGGTGGGCGGCCTCAATCCGGATTTCCGGGCAGCAGACGCATTTCCAGTAGCTGATGAGCTCGATCATGCCTATGTGGAACACAAGGTTCTCCAACTCGCTCAGGTTGTGCTCCCTGTAGAAGGCGGTGTATGCCGGATGGTCAGGGATGCGGATGGTGGGGGAGAAGCGGATCTCCTCATTCACCTCAAAATCAAATTGCAGTTGGAGGCAGTCCTCCCTCTTCTCCCAATGGTATGCGCGGTAGGTGAACAGAGGATGCGCCTGCCGCAGGCTTTCAAAATTCTTATCGGTCATTTTATTTGTTTTCAATAGTTTGTTGTCATTTTCACTTGTAATCCGACAGTATGTCGCAATGTCGCGATTCGCCACTGACAAACTGTGTGTTGCTGTAATTGCTGGTAAGCTGGCGCAGAAAATGTTGAGCCTGTGATGGTTCCAATGCTGTTGAGGCGCGCATGTAGCGGCAGCGGGCCGCAAATTCCCTGTCCGTTGTCCGGTTTTCCGCTGCGGCGAGGTTTGTGCTGATTATCTTGCAACGCTGCTGCAGCATGTAGGATTTTGACGACATGTAGTCCCAGCCGTTGTTCTCATATTTCAGCTTTTCACCGTTGGAAAAGGAGCAGAAACTTCCCATGAGCATGCTGCCGGTCGCATATTCTGTCAGAGCCCAGCACCAGCCTCCGGCCTGCGCCACTCCGACCGCGTAGGCGTAATGGGCCTCTGCCAGATCCTCCACATCGGACATTGTGAGTTGTCGCTGTTCCAGATTATGCATGATTTTGCAGAATTGCAGTTTGCCCGGGTTCCTGTCATATTCTTCGGCCGGGTTGTATGTCCGGTATCTGCCGCCTCTCAGGCTGTCCGAACCTATCCATTTTTCCCTGAACGGGTTGCACGTCAGATTTTCTGTGATGTTCTGTTTTTTCCAGAAAAAGGGCTTCACTTTTTCCAGATAGCTGATGGCTGAAGTGTAGTCATAGATGCGCATGTATTTTGTGCCAATCAGTTCGTTCATCATGGATTCGCTGACATAGCCCGATCTGATGAGACTTTTTTCCAACGGGGTCTTCCCACCGGATTTCACAAAAGTTAGAAATTTCTTTACATTTTCAATGGATGTGGTGTCAAGGTAGCGGAAGTAATGGGTGTAATATTCGTAGCTGCCGCTGTCAGCAGGGTCTCTGCGCATTTTGTCACGTTTTTCCTTACCGTCGCAGTATGCCTCGTCGTATGCGTTCAGCAGCGCGGCGGCCATGTTGGAGTTGCCGCTCTTCACATAGTGAGGGAAGGCATGTCTGAGTATGATTCGGGAGAGCATGTGGAGGTGGTGCTCGTAGCCTTTTCCGTTGTCAGCCCAATAGTTGTCAAGTGAAGACACCTTTTCCAACAGCCATGGCAGGTCTTTGTACATTTTTTTGTCATAGTCAGTGGCATCATGATCTGCGGCATGGTAGAGCAGCTGTAACATGCGGATGTTTTCCATCGTCATGGGATAGCCTTTCATTCCGGAGGCTTTTTCAATAAGTTCCACAGCCTTTTTCACATCCCCCTGGAGAAAGGCGATGTGTGCGAGTGCGGACTGCCAGAGCGCGGGATTGTCGCTCTTTTTTTCGGACACAACCTTCCTGCATAGCGCGGTAAAGTCGCTACAGTCAATGGAAGCCTGTTTGTCCTGATATCTGTTCACATATTTCTGGACAAAAAACATGAAGGCTTTTGAACTTGGCGAGGCCGCGTAGAGTTCCCTCATGAAATCCACACTTTTGTCAAAGGAGTGCAGGCTGATCCAATCCCCGTTGTCGGCGTATATGTCGGCGGCTTTTGCGTTTTCGCCCGTATAGAATAGGGCTCCGGCATAGTAGAGCAGGCACTTGCGCCGGAGCTCACTGTCGTGCCAGTTGCCGCGATGCTGTTCCCATAAGGTTTTGCAGGATTCATATTGTTTCACATAGAAGGAGATGCGCATTGTCAGATAGACAAAACGCTCCTTCAGAAGCTCTGATTTGCAGTCGCTCAATGTTTTTTCAAGATTGTCGGCCAAAGCGGCAATTTTTTGTTTTTCGGAACGGTTGGGGTAATACCATGGGTCGTCTGTTTTTTCCGAAAAGGTTTTGTTAATGGTCCAATAGAGCAGTGCGTCCGCATCACCAGTCTCATTCAGGTAGGCGAAAAACCGGTTGTTCCCTTTACCAATCTCATCAGCCCCGCACTGGTAAAGGGCCTGCTCTATGCTTTTTTTGTCCACGCGGCCTTGGGAATAGCGGAACCAGAAACTGATATTGTCCTGTTTGGGTTTGTAATATATGTCATTCCACAGATTGTTCTCATCGTAGTCATAGGTTTTGAACATGTAGATGAAGTTTCCCTGTGGCACGTCATAAAATGCGCAGGCAAAGGATAATGCGGCTGAAAGGGTGAGCCATAGGCTAACGGTAAATTTTTTCCACATCATTGTCTGAGAATTTTGAAAGGTTGGCGGAATCAAGATGATAGATAACAAACTGTTTGGGTTGGGAGGGAAGATTCTTCAGAATCATCTCCTTGATTTCCAGTATCTCTTTAATGGATGGTTCCTCATGGCGGATGTATTCCGGGGTGTACAAATAAAGCCGTTCGTCCCTTTCCCTAATCATTTTGTAACGGTTTTCCGAAATCTTCTTGAAGCGTTCTTTGTTTGTAAAGTCATAATAGTCATATTCTATGTTTGAAAAATATAAGTCGTCATCAAAGGTGACATTCCATGAAAAACAGGGGAACGCCACCGATAGCGGCAGCCTGTATCCGCCTAATTTTTCCATATAGGGTTCCACATCCTTTATGTCAAGTATGGAGTTGTCAGTTTTCCAATCCCTCATGTTCCCTGTGTTGTAGCACATCAGCACCCCGTAGTCTGCATCTGGCGTCTCATTCCCGAATTGGGACAGCCGGATGGTGGTCGAGAGCCTTATGTTTTTCTTGTCAAGCATTTTCCTGAATTTCTTCATAAATGCAAAATAGCTTTCCGCACTCTCTCCGTTCCAGTCGCAGTCTATCTGTATTTCGCCGAACTTTATGTTGTTGGCATCGGCCATGTCCAAAATGCGGGTAAGCGTCTTATCCGTGAACTCAGGGTATTTGTTTATGGCTTCCGCTGTGATGAACACTGTCGGTACAATTTCCAGTCCGGCAGGGACGCTGTCGATAAAAATTGTTGTTCCGACGGGAACAACGCCCTCATCCCATACGTGGGACACATCAAAAAATTTCACATACATTTTTTTTATGTCATGCTTTTGCAGAAAAAGCCTTTCGCTGCTGTTCAGTTTGAAGGTTGTGCGCCAGTAATAGACGGCGTTGCCGTTTCCTTTCCTGTTTTCGCCCCTGTTGCAGCCTGACATGGTGGCCAACCCGATTGCCACAAGGCATAAAAGCCAGATTGTTTTCCTCATTTCGGTATGTTTTTAAAAATATTAGCTGCATTCAAATTACAAATGCAACTTTGGTTAAACATTAATTTTTGCAAAAGTAGAAGAAAAAATAATGCCCCAGAACTTTTTTACCCTCCTTTGTATGAAATGCCAGTCTGAATGTATGAAATTTATCTGCCGGAACGGATTGTTTGTAGAAATGCAGCCAAGGACATCACTCCTACAAATGGAAAGGAAATCTGTTTTAATACGTTGAAATGTTAATTATATGGTGTGCGGAGATGTTCCTGCAATACGGCCTCACTTTGTTCCTTCCCCCAAAGACCTTGGGCTTCAAGTTCTGCCATGCCATCTCCCACTTTGTTGAAAAAGTAGTCGCAAAGAGCGGATTGGATCTCTTTCATTTCCTCTTCGGTCTTCACATAGGAGAACATCCTGAGCAATTGCATCTGCATGGGGTTGAATACTGTAGTTGTCTGTTCCATTTCTTTTTGAATGCAAAAATACTAATTATTTAATATGTACAACGCAAAAAAGGTTGGAATATTGTGCAACCCATTCAGTGCTGTTATTTTTTTATTATTCCTTCACGCCCGCTATTTGTAGAACACAATGTGTCCGGGGCAGTTGCCCGCTTCGAAGCGGTGCAACTCACTCCCTTGCCGGTCGAAGCAGTAGACGTTTCCGAAGCTGCTGTAGTCCAATGCGTCACAAATCCAGATGGAGCCGTCAGCGGGGCGGATGTTGAGATTGTAGGGGGTGGTGAGCGATGTCTTCTCAAACAGTGTCTCCATGCGGAAGGCAATGGCGTCGATGCTCTTGCAGGCTAACCATGGGTCGGTGTAGTCGCTGCAGAGCAGGTACACAATGTTATTGTGGATGTCAAAGTCGCTGACGTTTTCGTCAAAGGTGGCGATAACGCTGTCGGTTTGGGTGTCGATACACTGGATGCAGCTTTTCTCCGTCTTGTAGTTGCCCCAGGACATCACCCATACATGGTGCGCACTGTCGGCCAACGCCTTGACCGGATTGATGCGGACGGGGATGGTTTTCAGCACCGTAAGGCTGTTCATGTCCATGACGGAGACCGTTGTGCCGTAGTCGGGGTAGTTCAGGCCGCCCGAATTGCTCACATACAGCTTGCCGTCGGAGGCAGCGATGCCGTCGGGGTTCAGGCCGGCCTTGCCCATCGCCTCCACCTGCAGCAGGGCGGTGTCAATCCGCAGCACTGTGCTGTCGAAGCAGCATACATAGACTTTACCTTCGCAGCTGCATATCCTGCGCGGTTCGCGGGCAATCCCCATTTCGTTGAACAGCGGAATCTGCCGGATTGATTTGCCGGTGGCGGTGTCAATAACCTCAACTGATGATGAGACGTTGACCACCACATACAGTTTGCTGCCGTAAAGCAGCGCATCGTTGGCCACATCGCCGAGCCCGCGTCCGTTCTTCTCCGCAAAATAGTCCGTGACAGCCTCTTTCCGCGTGAGGTCGTATGCTGTGAGACTGGCGTTGTTGGAGTGCCAGTTGCCCTCGTTCATCACTATCACATCCACGGAGAAATCATCGTTTTCCGGTGTGGGTTTCGGATCCTGGCAGCCGCTGAGGGTGAAAACGCAGATGATGCCTACAATAAGAAATCTAAAAAGCTCTTTTTTCATAAATGCCTGTTTTGTCTTTAAAATGAAACGCTGATTTTTGCCTGAAATTGTCTGCCCGGCATGGGATAGTTCCGGATAATCTCATAATTTTTGTCCGCAAGGTTCATCGCCTCCAGATGGATTTTCAGCAGTGCCACCCGTCTTGATGCAGGTTTTTTCGGAGCTTTTTTATCGGAGAAGAATCTGAAGGAATGTGTGAGCGAAAGCCCGTGGTCCCAATAGGGTGCCAGCCTGTTCTCCTCCACATTCTGCCCTTGGGTGAAACGTTCGCCCACATACAGCAGGCTGTAGGACAATTGTGTGCGATGGTAAAGGCAGCCGATTATGGCGTTGCCCGAGTGGCGCGGCGTGTAGGGAATCTGCTGCCGGTAGCTCTTGCTGTCGGGGTCGGTCATGTTCAGGGCCTGCTGGAAGGTGTATGTGAAGTCTCCGGAAAATTCCAGCAGATGTTCAGGGTTGTATATGGTGTGCAGTTTGGCCTCGCACCCCGTGACATGCACCTTTCCGTAGTTGATCATGGTCCAGACGAAGAGGTTCTGGCTGGGGACGGCCACAATCTTGTTGGAGACGATGTTGTGGAAGGCGTCTGCATCAAAGTGCACAAATGTTTTATATCGAGCCTTGTAGCCTTGCATGCTGATGCCAATGTTGAACTCCTGAACATCCTCCGGTTTCAGGTTGGCGGTGCCGAAAAGCCTGTAGAACAGTTCGCTGAAACTTGGCATGCGGAAAATGTTCTTGTAGGAGCCCCTGAATCCCCATTTGAAAAGGCGGACCGGGTTGGAACCCCATCCGATGTTCACGGAGGGGCTGAACTTCTGGGTCTGTTGGGTGG
Organism: Bacteroidales bacterium UBA1195; assembly: GCA_002309855.1. GTDB lineage: Bacteria > Bacteroidota > Bacteroidia > Bacteroidales > WCHB1-69 > UBA1195. Next base: position 18,404 of record DBYD01000067.1, on the reverse strand, counting down.
TCTCGGCTGTGTTGTAGTCTGCAAAATAGTTGTGCAGCAGGGCGACGTTTCCCGTCCATCCGACTCTTTCCTGATAACGTGCGGCCAGCGCGGTTTGGGAGGTGAAGCGGGTGGGCGGCACAAAGTCGGGCAGGTCCGATTCCATATAATTTATGCTCAAATCGTTGCTGAGGTTCAGCCCGAAGGCTCTCAGTTCGTAAGTCAGGGCATTGGAGAGATAGTATTCCCACTGTCTGTAATTGTTTTCCAGATAGTGGGCGGCGTTCAGGTAGTCGGGGTCGATGTACTGCAGGTCGCTGTAGTTGAATTTGCCGTTGTTCTGGAATCTCCAGCGGCACCAATCCTTCTCTTTGTTTCCCAGATTGTTGTTCTGGTAGTGTATTTGGGCGAAGAGGTTGTTCTCGTTCATCTGCTGGTGGCACACCGGATTGTAGTAGACGATGGCTCCCGGAAGCTGCTGCAGGCTCCGATAGTAGAAGATTTTGGCCTGCGCCTCCCGCTGTTCGTTGTGATAGAACAGGTTTCCCTCCAGGCGGCAGTTCTCCACCTCGCTGTTCTTCCGCCGGTCGCTGACGCTGAGCGTGTGGTTCCGGTAAGTGAAGGGGTAGTCGCCTTTGGAATAGTTGTATTCGCCCGATATGGAGGAGGAGAGGTGCTCGCCCAATCTGTTTTCAATGTGCAGGAAGGGTTGGATTGAATGGAAGCTTCCGCATTGCAGCGAGGCGTCCAGGTTCATTTTTTTGTCTCCCCAAAAACGGGGTGTCCGGGTCTGGATGACAAGGGTGGAGGCCGAAGCCCAGTACCGTGCGGGGTGGAAGATGTCAGAGGGGCTTCCGCTGTAGAGCTGCATGTACATCATGTGCTCCTTGGAAAACCGCCCGATGTTGGTTTGTCCGGTGTTGCAGTCGGTCACGGGCAGGCCGTCGTAATGGACGGAGGTGTGGGCTGCCCCCAGGCTGCGTACGGAAACGGTCTTGATACCTCCGATTCCGCCGTAGTCGCGCACGTTCGCGCCCGCCATGTGCTTGACCACATCCCCGATATCCTTTGCGGGAATATTCTGCAGCATCGTTTCGGTGATGGTCTGTTGTGCATGGCGGATTTCAAAAGGGTTCACCGGCATGCGTGCGGTGGTCACATCCACCCCTTTCAGCTGCCGCGTTTTGATGCTGTCCTGTTTTTGGGCATGCAAAAATGTGGGGCACAAGCAAATGCCGCATAAAACATATAGCATCAGATGTCGGTTCCTTCCGCGTGTAAACATGCTGCAAAGATACTTGAAATTGGAATGCGGAAAACACCCGGACGCATATATTTTTCTCTTTCTGTCTTGAAAAAAGCCTCCGTCCGTTGCGAAAAAATGACTATCTTTGCAAATTAAACATTAAAATCATTTGAAATGCGTAAAAATTTATTTGTCATTGTATTATCTTTCACTTTCCTTTGTGTTGGAAGCATGAAGGCCCAAAATTCGGGCGGCATCTCTGAAAAGATGCTTGATGATTTGAAAAAATCCTACACCAATTCGCCGCAGGACAAGGCCATCCGCAACGCCCTGAATGTGGCCGACATCAACAAGCTGGCAGTCAACAGCGAAAACGCCACCGCGTTCAATTCAAATTTCTCCAACCAGGTTAACATCAAGGCGGTCACCAACCAGAAGTCTTCGGGACGCTGCTGGATGTTTACGGGGATGAACGTGCTGCGCAGCAAGGCCATCCGCAAGCACCACCTGCCTGCCGACTTCCAGTTTTCGCAGGTCTACACCTTCTTTTACGACCAGCTGGAAAAATCGAACCTCTTTTTGCAGGCCATCATCGACACCCGCAAACTGGCCATTGACGACCAGCAGGTGCAGTGGCTCTTCAAAAATCCGATCGGGGACGGCGGACAGTTCACCGGTGTCGCCAACCTGATTGACAAGTACGGTCTGGTTCCGGCGGAGGTGATGCCGGAGACCCGCAGCAGCAACGCCACCTCCCAGATGTCAAGCCTTATTGCACTGAAACTGCGCGAGTATGGTTTGGAACTGCGCGAGATGGGTGCGCAGAAGGGGATGACCGACGCCAAACTGGAGGCCCGCAAGGCCGAAATGCTGCAGACCGTCTACCGGATGCTGGCGCTGAATTTTGGGGTGCCGCCCGAGAAGTTCACCTGGTCGCAGCGTGACAGCAAGGGCAACATTGTCTCCACCAAGGAGTACACGCCCAAATCCTTTGCGGCGGAGTTCGCGCCTGAGGATTTCAGCACCTATTACATGTTCATGAACGACCCCACCCGCGAGTATTACAAAGTGTATGAGATAGAATATGACCGCCATGTCTATGACGGGCAGAACTGGAAATTCCTCAACCTGCCCATGGAGGATATCGCCGCCATGGCCATCGCCTCCATCAAGGACAGTACCCCGATGTATTTCTCCTGCGATGTGGGCAAGTTCCTCGATCGCGAAAAGGGCTTCATGGATATGGACAACTATGACTACGCCTCGCTGATGGGCACCACCTTCAACATGGACAAGAAGCAGCGCGTCCAGACCTTTGCCAGCGGCTCATCCCACGCCATGACACTGGTTGCAGTCGACCTGGATGCTGACGGCAAACCGCTGAAATGGATGGTTGAGAACAGCTGGGGAAACAATTACGGCTACAAGGGCTGCCTGATCATGACCAACGACTGGTTCGACAACTACATGTTCCGTCTGGTGGTTGAGAAGAAGTACATTCCCGCCAAACTGCTGAAGATGTTTGACCAGAAGCCCATCATGCTCCCCTCCTGGGACCCGATGTTCCAGCCGGAGGAGTAGTTTGCCGCAATATGTGTTAACGGGGTCATTCGTGACCCCGTTTTTTTATTTTTAGTAAGTGGACAGATTTCCTCCGTTCGCATGAAAGCCGCCAGCGGGCCGTGCGGATTTTTTTTTTTACGCGTGGTATTTTTTGAAACACTCTATGAAATCTGCTTTGAAAGTCTTGTAATCATCACAGTAAAGTATCATTGAATTAAGAGGATACAGAATAAATTTTCCGTTGTTTTCCAGACGTAGCAGTAACCTGTCATAGGAAGATTCCTGAAAGAAGAAGAGGAAACCGAAAGAATAGTCTTTCATTTCTTCCCAGGAAAACTTTTGTTCCCATACATTTTTTTGCAGCCAGAAGGGTTTTATACATTGAAAGTGAACACTATTTTCATCCATTGTGATTACCAGTTCCGCAGTTGCAATGTGCCTTACCAATACTATATGAACAAGAAAAGCACATAATAAAGGAATAATCAAAAAAAAAGAATGGAAAGGTAGGTAAAATATTGAAGAGCAAAATGAAGATAAAAAATATAAAACAGATTGTCAATAAGGCAGCTACGAAAGCCCGCCAACGTGAGATTTGCAGGACGCGATAGCACTTTTTCATGAACCGAATATTTTTGCAAAGGTAGCCAAAATGCGGATAGGAACCGGCGGTTGTGTCAGAAAAAAACGCCGGTTCGCGGCGGCCGGGGTGGAAACAAATTGATGCGTGGTGAAAAAAGAGCCGAAATTTTTTCAGTTGCACGCAATAACGCTGCGGAAAATGTGTTGAATGAAAAAATCTCTCGTATGAAAACAACCGTTTTTTACAGACTTATCGCGAAAAGGCTCCTGCTGCCTTTCCTGCTGATGGCGGCAGCGGTGCCGTTGGCCTGCGGGCAGCCGGGCGCGCTGACTCCGGCCCTGGTGGAGAGGGTGCAGGGCTGCACCTCCATAGGCGGTTTCCATGAGAACATCTCCGTTGTCTCTAAGAACGGCCGTTACGGCTACATCCGCCGTGACGGGAACTGGGTGGTCAAACCGAAGTATGAGATGGCCTTTGATTTCAGCGAAGGGCGCGGCGCCGTGGTCAAAAACGGGCGTTTGGGCTTCGTGGACAGCAAGGGGAAGGAGGTGATTGTCTGTGCGTATGATTATGACGACGAAAGGCGCATGTGGCTTGACGTATATCCCTATGCGTTCCACAATGGCATGATGGTGGTCGAACTGCATGGTGATGACGGTGTCATTGACCGGAACGGAAAGGTGCGGGTGCCTTTTGGCATCTATAACTTTATATGGAACTTTGAGGATGGTGTGGCTTTCGCACGGATAGGTCATCCTGTTAAGGACAGCGTTAACCGGTACCAGTTGGTGGACACAAACGGAAATGTGGTCTTCAACATTCCGGACACGTTGTACGTCGGCCCGTTGCAAGGCAGTGGAGGTCGCTGTTTGGGCGCCTCTGTCCATGTGATTGACACTGCGGATTCTTACTATGGGGTTCGCATGGGCTATATGGACATGAAGGGCAGGGTGGTGCTTCCTCCCCAATACCATGGAAGAGGTATGTTTGACAGCAAAAGATGGTTTTCCATTCATGAGAATGTCCGTCTGTCAGCGGATGACGGGGACACTTCCGGTACGGCCTGATGGATGGTGAAGGGAAGCTGAGTTTTACGGCGGAGCAGCTGCGTGAGGCGGAACGCATTGCCATGGCACAATCCCGATTGTCCTGGCCCGCCCTGCAGTTGGACAGCCAGACGGTGGTGGGGCTGGCGCAGCTGTTGGATGAGGCCTACCAGAAAAAATCTGAAGAGAAGAAACTCCTTTATTACCAGCGTTGTGCGGAGCTGGCGAAATCCTACCGGCGCACGGACAATGACACCCTGCGTGAGGTGGAGGAGGTGTTCAAGGCCTTTTATCGTGCCTTGATAGGGGAACTGGAAGATAGGAGTTGTGATAAAAATGACTTTACCGCGGGTTATCGGCCATTACCGGCAGACAATGGTGTCGTAGCGGGCGTGGTAGCCCGACCAGATGCCGCTCACGGTGCGGCCTTCCGATTCACGGATGTTGGTCTGATATACCCCTGGGCTGACCATCATGTTATTGGTCATGGCCAGATCCATCTGCAACGCAAACCAGAAATTTTTTGTGGCTATATCGGTGGTGGTGGATTTCACATACACTACATCACCTTTCTTGAACATTGTGGCGTTCTTTAGGTCGTCAAGTGTCTTGTAATCGATGCCGAGCAGGTTGCTGTATGGCATCCTTGTAAGTTCAAAATTCAGCTGTTTGCCATCAAAGGTCAGGTCGTCAAATGTGCCGATATATACCTGGGTGAAGGTGGGTTCTTTTCCTTTTACCTTTGTGAGGAAACGGTAGCAGTTGAACTCTCCGGCATGGTCTGTGAAGAGGATGCGGAGAAAGGAGTGTCCTTTTCTGGAAAAATAGAGGCTGTCAAGCCTGACACCGTGCATCGGAATCTGGGTGGATGCATCGTAACGCTTGCCATTGTTTTCCACATGCAGCAGGTAGGTGTGCCCCGGTTCCCCTTTGATTTTCTTGCCGAGATAGGCTTTGCCCAACACTCCGTAAATGTGGTCGTTTGTCTTTCCAAGTGTCAGCTGCTCAGATACACCTGTGTTGGAATCGGTGACGGTCACCTTGGCGTTGGTCTGGATGCTTTTCAGAATGGAGTCCATAGAAGTTGTGCTATAGTAGGGGCGTGATATGGATATGGCCACGATGGCCGGCTGTCCGTTCTCAATCCACCCTTCAATCACCGCCACCTGCTGGTGCTCCGGCAAATCAATCTCAATCGGCGTTTCGCAGCCGGCAAACAGCAGCCCGACAAGGAACACTAATCCGATTTGGCGCAGGTTGTTCAGCATTGCTGCAAAAAACGTTCGGCATCAATGGCTGCGCGGCATCCGCCGGCAGCTGCGGTGATGGCCTGTTTGTATTGGCGGTCCTGCACGTCCCCGGCGGCGAACACGCCAGGCACACTGGTTTTTGAAGTCCCTGGTTGCGTGACGATGTATTTCTCCTCATCCAGCTCCAGCTGCCCTTCAAACAGCTCCGTGTTGGGATGATGTCCGATGGCGACAAAGACACCATCCACCGCAAGCGTCTGTTCCGCTTTGGTCTGCACGTTTTGCAGCCGCAGGCCTGTCACGCTCTTGGAGAATTTGTCCCCTTCGCCGAGGATTTCCAGTGGAATGTGGTTCCATACCATCTCAATGTTATTCGTGGCAAAGACCTTCTTCTGCATGAATTGGCTGGCCCGCAGTTGGTCGCGACGGTGCACCATGTAGACTTTGCGGCAGAGGCCGGCAAGATATGTCGCATCTTCGGCAGCGGTGTCGCCCCCTCCAATCACGGCGACATCCTTACCTTTGTAAAAGAAACCGTCGCAGGTGGCGCAGGTGGAGACTCCGGAGCCATTGTATTCCTTTTCCGAAGGCAGTCCCAACCAGCGTGCGGAGGCTCCTGTGGCAATGATGACCGTCTCCGCTTCAATGGGGGTGCCGTCATCGGCGGTGCAGCGGAATGGCCTTTGGGAGAAATCCACTGAAAGAATTTCACCTTCGCGGATATCCGCACCGAAACGCAGCGTCTGCTTGCGGATGTCCTCCATGATGTCACCTCCCATGCGACCTTCCGGATAGCCCGGAAAATTCTCCACCATGGAGGTTATGGTGAGTTGTCCGCCACGTTGCATTCCCTCATAAAGAACAGGATGCATGTTGGCGCGTGCGGCATAGATGGCGGCGGTATAGCCGGCCGGGCCCGATCCGATAATCAGGCAGCGTGTGTGGATTGGGTTCATAACGCTGGTTTTGGATTTTTTGGATGTTTCCGCTTTTTCTTTGATTTTTTTGGTTGGTTGGGGTTGTTGTTCTGTTGTGCAAGGGTGATCTTGTTTCCTTTCTTTTTGCCGACATAGGTGATGTTGGCATCCGGACCCTCTTTGGTGAGCAGGTATTTGGCGCTCGGGAAGACAAAGTCCTCGCGCAGGCGCAACTTTCCGTCCGAAAGAATGCGGAGATGCTCCTTGATGAGTTCGTCGCTGACAGAGTCACGGTTGTATTTCAGGTATAGCGTTTTCAACTGCACAGCCAGCTGTTCGGTGCATTCCGTCCGTTCCGGAGAGTCAGGCTCTTCGGCCAGCCGGCGGATGATCACCTCTATGTTCTTGCCGTACGGAGGAAAGCGGATTTTGTTTTTCGGGTAGGGGATTGGTTTCGGTTTGGCCTCTATCACTTTTCGTTCGGGAATTGGGAATGGACTGTCAATGTCAAGTTTGAAGTCGGAAATGACAAAGATTTCATCCCAGAGTTTTTGCCAGAAATCGGCCGTTTTCCTGCTGCCGTTTGATAGGCTGGCCATGGCACGGATCACAGCACGTGCCTGCTGGTTTCGCAAATCGCGATCCCGGATGCTTAAAAGGTATTCAATCATCTGCTGGACATTCCGTCCATATTCTTTTGTGACGATTTTTTTTCGTTGTGTATTGTATTCCATATGGTTAAATTCAATGTTACCAAATTTGCGCCCGTTTTTTTGGTGTCAGATACAGTGAATCACCCTGTTTTAGGTTGAACGCTTCTGCAAAGGGAGTGATGTGCGGCAGGGTGCCGTTGACACGCCAGCGACCGAGAGAGTGTGGATCCTCCTGGGTTCGGCGGATGATCTCCTCGTCCCGGATGTTGTTTGCCCAGACCATGGCATAGGCGATGAAGAATCGCTGTGCGGCGGTGAAGCCATCCATGCTTTTTTGGATCTCACCGGCTGCCAGGGCCTTCTGCATTGCGTGGTAGGAGACGTTCAGTCCGCCGTTATCAGCAATGTTCTCGCCCAATGTGTAGGCTCCGTTCGCATATATGCCAGGCAGCACTTCAATCCCGTTGAACCAGTCCACCAGAACCTGTGTGCGTGCCCCGAAGTTGGCGGAATCAGCCGCTGTCCACCAATTGTGGAGGTTTCCGTTTTTGTCATATTTGCTGCCCTGGTCATCAAAACCGTGGGTCATTTCATGCCCTATGACCACTCCGATGGCGCCATAGTTGACGGCATCGTCCGCATCCATGTCGAAGAAGGGCGGTTGCAGTATGCCGGCGGGGAAGCAGATCTCATTGGTGGTCGGTTCGTAATAGGCATTGACGGTCTGTGGGGTCATCTGCCATTCCTCCTTGTTGACAGGTTTCCCTATTTTCGCAAGTTCGTAGCGGGTGTCAAAAGCGCTGGCTTTGGTGATGTTCTCCCAGTAGCTCTGGCCGTCAAGCTTCAGGTTGTCGTAACTGCGCCATTTGTCCGGATAGCCGATTTTCACCCGGAAGGAGGCAAGTTTGCTGATGGCGGCCTGCTTTGTGGTGTCGCTCATCCAGACGGACTGCATGATGCGTTCCTTCAAGGCTTCCTGCAAATTCTTCACCATGTGTTCCATGCGGATCCTGGCATTTTCAGGGAAATAGGTCTTCACATACATTTGTCCGACAGCATCTCCCATGCAGGCATCCACAGTACGGATAACCCGTTTCCAGCGGATTTGCTGCTCCTTTTTTCCGCTCAGGATTTTTCCGTAAAAGTCAAAATGGGCGTTGGCGTAGGTGTTGCTCAGATAGGGTGATGCGCTCCGGATCAGTGTCCAGGCCAGATAGGCCTTGAGCGTTTGGATGTCGGTGGATTTGAGGATTTCGTTCAACGCTTTGAAATAGTCCGGTGACACCACATTTATGGAGTCAATTTCCAACCGCAACGTGCTCAAATATTCCGGAATGTTCAGGTTCGGGACCATTTTCTCCCATTCCTTGACTGACATGATGTGGACCGTTTTTTCCGGAATGCGCATTTCCTCCTTGCTCATGAAGGCCATGGCCATTTGGGTTTCAAATTCAAGGATGCGGTCCGCCATCTGCAGTTCCTTGCCGTGGAATCCGGCCAGATAGCTGTAGTTGGAGTGTTCCAGCAGGTTGGCGATCATTTCGGTGTAGTACATCCTAACCTCCTGGAATTTTTTTTCGGTGTAGTAGTCACGGTCACCGATGCCCAGTCCCGACTGCCAGGCCCATGCGATTTTCTGGTTGCTGTTGTGCGGGTTTGCCTCTCCGGAAATGGTCATAAAAGGATTGGAGATATAAAGGGATAGTTTGGCGGCTTCCTTGCCGATTTCCGGCAGATTTTTGATGGCGGAAATATGCTTCAGGTCGTTGCGTATCGGTTCCGAACCCTGCAGGTCGCAGGCGGCGCTGTCCATGCCCATGTTGTAGAGGATGCTGATTTTGTCTTCAAGGCTTCCCGGCTTGTTGTTTTGTTGTGCCAATCCGAAAATAAGCGATTTCAGTTGGGCAAGGTTGTCTTCCGCCAACTGGTCGAAACTGCCGTAACGGGCGTATTCGTTCCCAAGCGGGTGCATCTTCATCCATCCGCCGCAGGCATATTGGTAAAAATTATCCTGAGGCCGGACGGTGGTGTCGAAATTATCCGGATGGATGCCCGAATTCAGTATGGATGATTCCGCTGTTCCGTTTTTCTTTTTACATGCGCTCATTATTACAATCAGACAGTAGAAAATGATTAATATTTTGTTTTTCATACAATTATAAAATAGACATTTTAATTATAAAAAGAATGCAAAGATAATCCATAAATCCGTTCGTTTCCAAGTTTGGCGGCAAATAATTTTCTTTTTTTTTGTTGAAAAAAACAGTTGTACCTATGGCATTATATATATGTTTTTGATATACATTTGCATTTTGTAACCAGCACTAACCTAACATGCACCACAGATACCCTTTGTTCCGGCCTTTTCTTTTCCATGTCAGTGGGATAGCTTTATCCTACTTTTTTTTCTGCCGCTTTCCGGATTACCGGGGATGGCATCCTGCCGTGCAGTTTCTGCCGTTTCTGCTCTTTTGTGCGATGCTGTGCTCCCACCTGTTCATCCGTTACCGGACCCGTTCCCTGTTCGGATGGCTTCTGTTGCCGCTTTTTTTCTGTTTGGGATGGATTTCGGTGCAGTGCCGCTGTCAGGAGGCGGCGGACTCCCTTGCGCATGCAACGGGTGACAAGACATTCTATCGGGCGGAGTTGTGCGCACCGCCGGTGTTGCGCGAAAAGAGCGTCCGGTTGGATGTGAGGCTGAAGGCTGTCCGTTCCGCATCCGGTTGGGAACCGTTGCGGGAGAAATGCCGTCTGACTTTGGCACGTGATTCCGCCTCGGAATCTTTGGCTTATGGGGACGTCTTCTGGTTTTGCGCCGCATTGAAACCGGTCGCGCCACCGCTTAACGAAGGGGAGTTCTCCTACGCCCGTTACCTGTTCCGGCATGGTGTCGTGCGGCAGGGGTATCTTGCCTCCGGCCAGTGGAAACTTGCCGGCCCGCATGGCGGTAACCCTTTGTTGCGGCTTTCCGCATATTGGCATCGGCAGGTTTTCCTGCTTTTGAAGGAAAGCCGGCTTAATGCGGCCTCCAAGGGGCTGGTCTCCACTATGCTGCTTGGTGATGACACCTTGCTGGATCCCGAAACCGGTGCAGCCTTTTCCAAGGCGGGGGTCAGTCACGTTCTCTGTGTTTCGGGAATGCATGTGGGCATTTTGTATATGATGATCAATTATCTGCTCTTTTTCATGGAAAGGAACCGCCGGCTCCGGCAAATCAAATCGTTGCTGCATGTTGTGGTGATTTGGTGTTACGCATGCATGGTGGGGCTGGCTCCGTCTGTTACACGGGCCGCAGTCATGTTCACCTTTGTGGCGGCAGGCGGTTTGTTCAGGCGGAAAACCATGATATATAACAGCCTGCTCACATCTGCCTTTGTCATGTTGCTCGTGCAGCCGATGCTGTTGTTTGAGACAGGTTTCCAGATGTCATATCTGGCTGTATGGGGCATTGTCAGCACACAGCCGGCATTGCAGCGGCTGTGGTCTCCACGTAACAGGCTGTTGCGCTATCTTCGGGATGTCTGGACGGTCTCTCTTTCGGCCCAGCTCTTCACTGCGCCTGTCTCCATGTTCTGTTTCCATAGTTTCCCTCTCTATTTTCTGCTTTCAAATGTGGTGGTGGTAAGTATGGCTCCGGTCGTTATCGGCATGGCATTGCTGTACATGGTGGTGTCGTTCCAGCCGATGTTGTCCGGAGGGGTTGCATGGATGTTGGACCGTTTGGTCTGGCTGATGCATGGTGGGGTGGCTGTGATTGGAGGGCTGCCCGGAGCCTCTGTCGGTCCGATTGTTCCGGATGGGGTGCAATTGGCTTTGCTATATATGCTGCTCTGCTTCACCCTGCTCTGGCTGCAACGTAAAAAGGTGTGTTGGCTGGGGATGGCGCTATCCTGTCTGCTGCTCTGCTTGGGTGACGGTGTCTGCCGTGCCGTTGCCAACCGGACGGACAGGGAACTGGCCCTCTATGCCATCCCACACCATTATGCGGTGGAATATGGCGATGCCCGCTCCACAATGGTGTTCACTGATGACCCGGAGGCATTGCTTGAAGGGAGGTTTGACTATCAGATGCAGGGAAGCAGGCTTCGGCACGGGCGGCCTCTTTCGTGTGGTGCGGTGCCGGACAGCCTTTCGGAGACTTGGGTGTGTAGTGGCGGCTATTTCCAGTTCGGCACCTGCTCCTTTCTCCATTTGGAAGGACGTTTCTGTGCGGATTCCGCCTTCGGGCCGGTCAGTTTTCCGGATTACCTGCTGGTTGGGGATTCCACACGGGTTCGTCCGGAAAAGGTGCTCTCCACCCTTGTTCCAGGCTGTGTCTGCGTGTTGCCGGGGGTTTCACAATTCCGTGTCGGACATTGGCGGGCAGCCTGTGCGGAACGGGGAATTCCATTCGTGGATATGGGTAAGGCGGGAATGCTCCGGTTATGCATTGATAGGCAATAATCTAAATGTTATCTTTCTTTTTGTTGAAAAAAAACGGTGTTGCCGATTCTTTTGGTGTTGTTTTTTTGTTTACCTTTGTACCTTTAAAACATCAAATATAATTGCCATGCAGAAAAAAGGTAAAATATTAGCCATCAACCCTGGAGCCACCTCCACCAAAATGTCCGTCTATGATGGGGAGAAAGAGGTGTTTACTGAAAATATCAAACATCCGTTGGAGGAGGTTCAGAAGTTCGCCGAAGTGGCGGACCAGTTTGACTACCGGAAAGAGACTATTTTGCAGACGTTGGACAAACATGGTGTCAGCCGTGACGAAATCGCCATCGTCATCGGACGTGGCGGTCTGACCCGTCCTTGCGAGTCGGGGACATACAGGGTCAACGAGCTGATGAAGCAGGAATGCCACGACGGAGTGCAGGGCAAGCATGCCTGCAACCTGGGCGCATTGATTGCCGACAGCATCGCCAAGGATTTTGGCCTGAAGGAGGCCTACATTGCCGATCCCGGTATTGTGGACGAGCGTCCGGATCACGCGAAGGTTACCGGACATCCCGTGTTTGACCTGGATCCCAAACGCGAAGGTGTGATTTGGCATTGTCTTAACCAGAAGATGACAGCCAAACTCTATGCGCGTGAAGTCGGCAAACGGTATGAGGATCTGAACCTGATCATTGCGCATCTCGGCGGCGGTGTGTCGGTCGGTATCCATAACCACGGAAGGGTGGTGGAGGTCAACCGCGCACTTTGCGGTCTTGGGGCCTATTCCCCTACCCGTGCCGGTTCCATCAATGCCAGCAAGCTGATCGACGTCTGCTTCAGCGGTGAGTATACGAAGGAAACAATAAAGAAGATGATTACCGCTGAAGGCGGTTTTGTGGCCTATCTTGGAACGAACGACTCCCTCTATGTGGAGACCAAGGCCTTGGAGGGCGATCCGAAGTGCAAGCTTCTGGTGGATGCCTTCTGCTATCAGGTCTCTTTGGAGATAAGCCGTCTGGCCGCTGTGGTCAAGGGTAAGGTGGATGCCATCCTGCTGACGGGCGGCATCTCATACAGCAAGCCTTGGATGAAGCAGATTACCGAACAGGTGGATTGGATTGCCCCTGTTAAGGTGTACAAAGGGGAGAACGAGATGCTGGCTCTGGCCATGTGCGCCAATGAGGTGCTGCAGGGTGCTGAGCCGAAGGAGTACAAATAATTGTTTAGTGTCTTTTCCTACTAAAAAAAGCGGGTCGAAAACCCGCTTTTTTAGGTTGTATGCTCCCGTTACTGCTCCGGTAATGCCTTAAATCCCAATCCCATGATTTTGCTGCTCTCCACCACATTGATAAATGCGTTGGGGTCCATATAACGCAGGTTGCCTTCCAGTTTGACCAGTTCGGAGCGGTTCAGCGTGACGTAGATCATCTTGCGTTCCGCACCGTGGTAGAGCCCCATGCCGGTGAAACAGGTGCCTCCGCGCTGCAGGTCGTTCAGGATGAAGTCGCTCACCTCCTTTATGTTGTCGGTGATGATGAAGGCTGTCTTATAACTCTTGAAGCCCTCGATGACGATATCGATGATTTTGCTCTCAACTACAATCAGCAGGATGGAATAGATCGGCAGACGGATATCCTTGAAGGCGATGAATGTGGTCAGTGTGATGCAGGAGTCGACAATCAGTGTCAGGGTTCCAAGTGATATTTTGGTGTATTTGTGCGCTATCATACTGATGATATCGCTGCCGCCTGATGTGGAGCCGGATTTGAAGATAAGGCCTATGGCAATTCCGTAGATGGCTCCGGAAATCAGGGTGTTCAGAAAGTAGTCGGGGACAAAGTATCGGCCGCTGTCCTGAATCTCTACAAGTGTTTGCTTGAAATATGGGTCGCATCCGGAAATATCGGAAAGTATACCATTGTGTATCAGTGGGTCATAGCCCCATGTCGATTCAATCAGCAGGGTGGCGCCAAAAATCAGTATTGTGCTTATTATGGTCTTAAGACCGAACTTCGGCCCCAGAATCCAGGAGCCTATAAGCAGCAGCGGGATGTCCATGCAGATGGCATAAAAACCGATACGCCAAGGCCACACCGTGTTCAGAACATTGGCAAGACCATAGGTTCCTCCCGGTGCCATCCTGTATGGGTTTACAAACAGCACATCCCCGACCGCGAAGAGTACGCTTCCGAACAGTACCAGAAAGTATGAGAAAATTTGTTTCCAGACTTGCTCCTTTCGTAAGGCATTCATTGTATAACAGATTAAAAATTAATTACTTTTAAAATAATAAGCCTAATCAGAATTTTTTTGCAAAAGTAAAAAAAATAGGGATTCCAAAGTGAAAGATGTTTTAAAATTTTGTATTTTTGCACTTTTGACCGAAAGCATATATTATATGTACAAAATACTGAAAAAAGCAGACTTGGCCGACGATACGGTATTGATGGAGGTGCAGGCGCCGCGTATTTCCGCCTCTGCACTCCCCGGACAGTTCCTGATTGTCAAGACGCATGAGCGGGCGGAACGCATTCCGCTCACCATTTGTGATTATGATGTGAAAAAGGGTACCGTAACCATCGTTTTCAAGGTGGTTGGCAAGTCCACAAGGGAAATGGCAGCCATGGTGGCCGGTGACCATTTTTTGGATGTGGTCGGGCCGCTTGGACGACCTTCGGAGTGGGTCGCCCTTTCCGATGAGGAGCTGCGCAGCCGCCGCTTCGTCTTTGTTGCCGGCGGTGTTGGCATAGCCCCCATCTATCCGCAGGTGAAATACCTGCATGAACATGGGGTGCAGGGTGATGTTATAATCGGGGCCAAAACCAAGTCCCTGTTGATTCTTGAAAAGGAGCTTCAGCCGATATGCAGACTTCTTGTCACCACGGATGACAACTCCACCCCTTTGAAGGGGTTAGTGACGGACATTCTCCGGCAGGAGCTGGAGAGCGGCAAACGCTACGATGAGGTGGTGACTATCGGGCCGATGATAATGATGAAATATGTCACCCTGCTGGCGAAGTCATACGGCATCCCCTGCACTGTCAGCCTGAACTCGCTGATGGTGGACGGCACGGGAATGTGCGGAGCATGCCGTGTGCAGGTGGACGGCCAGACCCGTTTCACCTGTGTGGACGGTCCGGAATTTGACGGTTACAAGGTGGATTTCGACCTTGCCATGAAACGTCAGGCGATGTATGACACGGTCGAAGGACGCAAGCAGCTGCATCGGGAGGAGTCCGAGGAGGGCCACCGTTGCTTTATAGGCGGTGTTACAGAGGAGACTGCGGAGAACAGCACACGGGTTCCCGTCCGAGAACAGCGTCCGGAGGTGCGGCGGCATAACTTTGAGGAGGTCTGCTACGGCTACAACGCGGAGGAGGCTATGCTGGAGGCGCACCGTTGCCTGCAATGCAAAAAACCGCGCTGTGTGACCGCCTGTCCGGTCGGAATCTCCATCCCTGAATTCATACATAAAGTGGCTGAGGGCGATTTCGAGGCCGCGGCACGGGTCATCGATCGCGATTCTGCGCTGCCTGCCATTTGCGGACGTGTCTGCCCGCAGGAGACGCAGTGCGAGGGCAGTTGTGTGCTGTTGAAAAAACAACAGCCTATAGCCATCGGCAAGTTGGAGCGCTTCGTTGGAGACTGGTCACGCGAAAACCATCTTGAATTTGACAG
Organism: Bacteroidales bacterium UBA1195; assembly: GCA_002309855.1. Classification (GTDB taxonomy): domain Bacteria; phylum Bacteroidota; class Bacteroidia; order Bacteroidales; family WCHB1-69; genus UBA1195. Next base: position 3,067 of record DBYD01000067.1, on the reverse strand, counting down.
GCCGTCGGCTGCAAAACCTTACAAGGTTGCAGTGGTCGGCAGCGGTCCTGCAGGGCTGACCTGCGCCAAGGAGCTGCTGATGAAGGGCTATCAGGTTACCATCTTTGAGGCGTTGCATGCATTGGGCGGGGTGCTGGCATACGGCATCCCCTCGTTCCGTCTGCCAAAGGAGACGGTCGTGCGCCACGAAGTTGAGAATGTGCGCCGTCTTGGGGCTGTGGTGGAGCGCAATGTGGTTGTAGGCCGTTCGGTTTCAGTGGACGATCTGCTCCAGAAGGAGGGTTTCCACGCCATTTTCATCGCTACAGGCGCCGGTTTGCCAAATTTTATGGGCATACCTGGAGAAAACCTTTGTGGTGTGGTGTCCGCCAATGAGTTCCTTACACGGAACAACCTCCTGTTCGCATACAAGGATGGTTTTGACACTCCCAATTATGTCGGGAGGAGGGTCGTTGTTGTTGGAGGCGGCAATGTCGCGATGGATGCCGCCCGCACGGCGTTGCGTTTGGGTGCGGATGTGACGGTGGTTTATCGCCGCTCCGAGGCCGAACTCCCTGCGCGTGCGGAGGAGGTGCACCATGCCAAGGAGGAGGGCGTCTGCTTCCGTCTGCTCTGCAACCCGGTTGAAATATTGGGCAATGGGAATGAGTGGGTGAGCGCCATCCGATGTGTCCGCATGGAACTTGGCGAACCGGACGCTTCCGGTCGCCGTCGTCCCGTGGCTGTTGAAGGCTCAGAATTCGAAATTGGGGCCGACATGGTTATCATGTCTATCGGAACTTCACCGAACCCGCTGATTCACACTACAACGCCGGGGCTCTCCGTGAACCGCTGGGAATGTATTGAGGCGGAAGAGTCAACCGGACAAACTTCCCGCGAAGGGGTTTTTGCCGGCGGAGATGCTGTCAGTGGTGCCGCCACTGTGATTTTGGCGATGGAGGCAGGAAAGAAATCAGCTGCAGCCATCGATCGTTATCTGACTGAAAAATTTGCACTATGAATATTGACATAGAACCTATTATTGAAGATTCGGAGAATTTTTCCCCGGAGGAATCCGCATCGGAGGCGGTTGTGTCTGAGAATACCGACATGGTAGAAAAGGACCAACTTCAGGAACCCGAATTGTCGCCGGAAGCCTATCGTCCTATCATCTCCTTAAAGCATGTGGACATCTACCAGAAGGACATCCTAATTCTGTCGGATGTGAACCTGACGGTGGAAAAAGGGGAGTTGGTGTATCTGGTTGGCAAGACCGGCTGCGGGAAAAGCAGTCTTCTGAAGCTGCTATATGGTGAAGTTGCCCCTCATTCCGGTGATGCGATGGTGGCCGGTTTCGACATGAATCGTGTCCGTACGGACCAGATTCAGATGTTGCGCCGCAAGTTGGGTATTGTTTTCCAGGATTTCCAGCTGCTTTACGACCGAAGTGTGTACGAGAACCTGAAATTTGTCACCAAGGTGACAGGATGGAAGGACAAGCACAAACGGGATGACCGTATTCAGGAGGTGCTGGACCGTGTCGGTTTGAAAACCAAGGGGCACAAGATGCCGCACCAGCTCTCTGGAGGTGAACAGCAGCGGGTTTGTATCGCCCGTGCTCTGGTCAATTATCCTGACATCATTCTGGCGGACGAGCCGACCGGAAATCTTGATCCTGAGACCTCCTTTGACATTTTCCAGTTGTTCAAGGAAATCAGTACTCAGGGAACGCCAGTGCTGATAGCCACTCACGATTACCTGATTGTGGACAAGGTTCCGGCTCGGGTGTTGTTTATTGAACAAGGTAAATTGAGTTGATGCAATGAGCCAGCTTTCAATCATCATTCCACTTTACAACCACGATGCGGTCGGGTTGGTCAAGTCGTTGTACCAGCAGGCTGTGGATGCTGATATTTTGTTTGAAATCCTGATTTTTGACGACCAGTCGGATGCGGCTTTCCAACCTATGATTGATGAATTGGAAACCATTCCCCATGTAAGGCTTTTCAGGCTTCCTTCCAAGGCCGGACGTTCGGTGGCGCGCAACTTTTTGGCGGCACAGGCGCGGTATGACTACTGCCTTTTTATAGATTGCGACTCGGAAGTGGTTGATGACAAATACATTCACCGTTATCTGCCATATTGCAACGGGGAACGTGTTGTGGTTTGTGGAGGTACCAGTTATCGCCCAAACCCTCCGGAGAGGGATTGCCTGCTGCGCTGGACGTATGGGATGCGTTGCGAAATCCGTTCCGCTGCGGAAAGGAACAAACAGCCGAATGCACAATTTTCCACATTTAATTTTTTAATTCAGAAGGAATTGTTTTCTGAAATCCGATTCAATGAACTTCTGCGCAATTATGGACATGAGGATACACTTTTTGGTTTTGAATTGCGAAAAAAAGGCATAACAATCACCCATATAGACAATCCTTTATATCATGTCGGCATAGACACCAACAAAGTCTATCTGGAAAAGACTCGTGAGGGGGTGGAGAATCTGAAGATCCTGATAGAGCAATACGAGGACAAGGAGGCTTTGGTCAAGGACATCCGGCTGTTGCGATATTACCATATATTAATTAAATGTCATGTTGATTTTTTGTTTTACGGTCTATTTTTTGTCTTAAAAAATCCGATCCTTTGGAACCTGAACGGAAGGCACCCTAACATGGCACTTTTCAACCTTTACAAGCTGGGCTATCTGTGCGGTCTGAAATACGTCAAATTGTAGGAAAAAAATCATTTTTTTCCTAATATCCTTCCAAACATCCTTTCATTTTGGAATCTTAACTATGCCATTATTGCTGGAAGTTATCGTGCTAACTGTTTTAATTATTTTGTAATTATTTGAATTTCATTATATAAAATTTATTAAAAATTTATTTTTCGGAAAGTGTTTTCCGTATTGCAAAAGGTAGTACTTTTGCATTCCCGAAACGGAGGGGCGCAGCCCCGTGTTCCGGGAGAGTTCTTTGAACAGGATGGAGATAAGCAGCAGACATCCCGAAGATTTTATTTGAGAGATCTTAAGACAGGTCCAGGACAGACAAAAGAATAACAGAGATAAACGTACAATGGAGAGTTT
>DBYD01000026.1 GCA_002309855.1 Bacteroidales bacterium UBA1195 | reverse complement strand
ATAGCCAACACTATTTGTGGTATATCTGACCCGCCTGTCGGCTGACGCTGCCCCTGCCTTAAAAGGAACCGGGCGGGTGGGGGAAGGTGAAAGCGCATCCGCGCCGAAAGGCGAAAAAAATGTCAGTAGCTGTGAATTCAAAAAATAGAATAACATGAAACAGAAATTTTTCTTTTCAGTGTGTGCGGGCATCATGTGCCTGCTGATTGGTTGTCAAAAGGAAGATGCCGACAATACAAGTAGAAACGAAAACATTATAAAAGCAAATACAGTATTGTATTTCAACGAGGAAAACCCAACTGTCTATTATGACATCGAAACAAATGAAGCGATAACATTGGATGGCTATATTGTATGCGATACGGCTAGATTGCATGGTTACATTTGTTATGATAATCAAGGTCACTATTCTCATATGGAATGCGAAAGTCTTGGGAACAACTGTGGCAGGGCCGTGGAATACAATCAAAATCATGAACAGGTGAGAATTGGAATGTGGTGCAAGGATGGAAATGAAACCATTGTTGATTTTCAAGTTGTCGCATAATATCTCTATAATAATGTTTAATTTTTTACATATTATTCCGCTATTTCTTTTGTTTATTGGAATTTCGTGTACACCAACACATAAAAGTGTTGGTGTATATCTTTTTTCACCAGGTTCGCCTTGTCAGGAAGAAAATGATTTCAGCAGTTATATGGATACCGCACACCTTTCAAACTGGTCGATGGAGAACATGAACAGGTTGATAAACGACACATTGTTCCATATCAGTCTGGATATGAAACGAAAGAACATTTGCGTCTATAACCACACGTCCCACCATGTTAGCCGAATCCCGTTGGACCGGATTCCAAAACTTCCGATATACTCCATCTATTATCATAACCATGATTCGGTTTTTCTCTTTTTTGACCTAAGGGCCTATGTTGATACCACAAATCCTGATTTTGTGATGATCAATAAAGATGGGGGGATTGTGGACACCTACAGTCTGAATGATATTCCATATATCTATAGGGGATCATATCACAACAGCATTTTTTACTCCAACGACAAAATGCAGGACCGTATTGTTGACGGCAAACTGCTGATTCCATTCGCATTTGCTGATTTGAATGTATTACAGCCTGTAAGTGATTTCATTAACCTGCCGTTGATGGGGCTGTATGACCTGCAGCATCACACCTGCCGCATGCTGAACATCAGATATCCCCAAGAGAAAATCGGAAAACGTTATGTAAGAGATCTTGTGACAACAGCTGTCCACGCAACTTGGCAGAGAAATGAAATGCGCCAACTCATTGTGAGTTTTACCAATTCTCCAAACATTTACTGCTATGATTTTGAAAAGGACAGTTTGTTTTTAACAGATGACTGTGATTGCATTTTCCATAATACCGATTCCGCTTCCATGAAACCTGACTCCAACTACAGCACATTCAAATTTTGGAATCCGGAATGGCATTCTGAATCAAACATCTATACCCGTACCATCCAATTGTATGCTAATGGCATGTTTGGCAGGACACGGATCGTGCAGTTGCTGGATTCCAACCTCCGCTCATTGGGTTACCTTTGTGAAAACAAACATTTTTATACTCCATATTACAGCAACGGGAGCTGGAGGGCACAAAGCAAGGATGACAATCTGATTTATGAGGTCAGTCTTTCGGAAAAAACCGTAATCTGTCCGGTTGACGAGTTCATGAAAAAATACAAACCTGCCGCAACGGTTCTGCCTGATGGGAAAACACCCGTCAATGTGTTTTTCAAAAATCTTGGCATTCCAATCAAAAATAATAACATCATATTGATTATCAATATAAATTATCCTTGCGGACATTGTTTGGAATACCTGTTGGATGAGATGCGGCAGCACCAGAACGAGTATGAGGCGCATGGGGTCTATTTTGTACTGTTGGAACGGGCGGGTGAAAACTACGCCGACATCCTGTTGAGAAAATATGGCCTGGAAAACGCCGCCAACGTGATAGTGGACCGGCGGCACTACCCTTCCGTCATTCTCAACGGCAAAGGCATAGATGATGAAAACTACCGGTTCTTCCTCATTACCGACAAGGGTGTCATCGCGCGGACTTCTTCTTCAGCAAAAATGCCTACAGATTTCAAAGAACTAATTAAAAACGAAGTGTTTAATTCTAAAACTAACAACAATGAATAAAAAAAGTATCCTGTACCTGTTTTTTGCGGTTATAGCCCTCACCTCCTGCAAAAAGGAGCAGGAAATGACCTTCACCTCGGAGGAAATCATGATTGATTTGGGGAGCAGCGACAAGGATGTGTTCCAGTTTGTCAAAGTGACGGACAACGCCCCCATAACAATTTCCGGCATCGACTATGACAAGGTGGGCAGCTACCAGGCCCTGTTTACCTCGGGTGACCTGAAGGAGACCCGCACGGTCAAGGTGCGCGCCGACAAACTGGCCGGCACCTACGAATTCCACTTTTTCGTGATTACAAACAACGGTGAGGAGAAGGAGACGACCATCGGGAAATGGCTGATGGAAATCACCAAAGGCATCCAATACAACCAGATCAACATTTCGGACAGCAACACCAATGGCGTGCATGTATTTGTCGACCAGGGCTGCCTGGTACTCACCCTTGACGGCGACAAGGCTGAAATCCCGCCATACAAAGGCAATGTGCTGTTTGTGCCCTCCTCCTCCAGCCCATACACCTATTCGTTTGAGGATATACAATACAGCAAACTGAATGACGGCAGTTACGGGCTAATGGGGTTCATGTTACGGCGCGACTGTGATGACGGGCAGTTCACCACATACTACCACATTACGTTTGAAAAGCAGATTCAGTAAAACGGATCACCCCCACCGGAATCCCTGTGGATTGTGCTATATTTTTTCACGTTTTTTTCACCGTTTTGTATGGCCGTAGGGACGATGTACACATCGTCCCTACTTCTTCACATAAACAAGCAGCACCACGCACAACGCGCCGTAGATCATATCCGGAATCCAGACAGACAGCAGCGGCGACACGCCGCCGTACACGGCGAACACCTGCGACATCTGCTGCAGCAGCACGAACGAAAAGGTGATCACAAGCCCAAGCAGCAGGTGCAGCCCCATGCCCTCCCGCGTCTTGCGCGAGGTTACGCATACCCCGACGATGGTCAGGATCAGCACCGAAACCGGCCCGGTCATGCGCCGTTGCAGCTCCACCTCATACATGGGGATGTTGTCGGAGCCCTTGGCCCGCTCCTCCTGAACAAAGCGTCGGATTTCAGGCGTGGTCATGATTTCCGCCCCACGCTTGATATAGACAAGATCGGAAACCTTCAGCGGCAATACCGTATCCATCTTCTCCCCCTGCTCGAACCGCTCCGCCCGACCGTTGAACCAGCGTTTTGTGTAACGGTTCAGGTTCCATTGCCCCGCCACAGAATCCCAATGTATCGTCTGGGCGCTCAGCTGGTAGCGCACCCCCTTGTCGTCCATTACCTCATACCAGAAGGAGTATCCCAGCAGATTGTCCATATCCCAGAAATGCACATAGGCATAACTGTTCGGCGACAGCCTTATATGTGTGTCCATATCCTTGGAATGGACCTGCCTCGACACATACTGCTCCTTGAAAATCATCATGTTTTTTGAGGTCTTCGGAATCATGTAGTTGTCCATGTAAAAGGAGACTGAGCCCAAAAGCAGGATGGTCAGCAGGTAGGGATACAGCATCCGGTAGAAGCTCATCCCCCCGTTTGTCATGGCGATGATCTCAGAGTTTCCCGAAAGCTTTGATGTGAAGAAAATCACCGAAATGAATGTGAAGAGCGGGATGAAAAGGTTTACAAAATATGGAATGAAGTTCAGGTAATAGCCTGTGATGATCTTCCCGACCGGAACATTTTTGTCCAAAAACCCCTGGATGTTCTCCGACAGGTCGACAGCAATCACTATGGCGATGATCAGCGCCAGCGCCACAACAAAGGTGACAAGGAACTTACGGATGATATACCGGTCTAAAATCTTAAGTGCTTTCATACGCTTTTCGCGGCGCAAAAGTAATAAAAAAATGGTTTCACCCGACTACTTTTCCAACATAAATCCGCTTTCGTCCAGCAGCACCTGCAAGGAGGGGAAGAAACCGGCGTATACCGAACGCAACTCAGCCTGAGTCATCCAGCGGGCATCCGTAATCTGCTCCTCCGTCTGCATCCGCAGCGGCCCGTCATAATTGGAGCGCATCGCATACCACTGTGTCTGTTTCAGCACATACTCCCCGTTATGTGAAAAGACATGGTAGGTCACCGGCAGCTTCCCCGTAATCTCGGCATCGGGCAGTCCTGTCTCCTCGCCCACCTCGCGCACAGCCGTCTGTTCCAGCGTCTCCCCGGCCTCAACATGCCCCTTGGGAAAGTCATAATGGCCGAACCGCCGTATGACAAGGAAACCCTTCCCCTCATTACGCACCATGCCTCCGGCCGCACGCTCCACACGGAAGTGGGCGGTAAAGGCCTCCAGAAAAGCCTCAAGATGCTCCTCTGAAAGGACAACCACATACGACTGCTGGTGCAGCAGAAAAGAACTGACCACTGGTGTCAAATCGAAATTACTGTCGTATAATATTTTACATACACCCTCAGTAGCAGGTGCATTTTTTTCTTCCGAGATTACGGCGCATATTGACGCTTTGTTGTAGAAAAAATGGTACTTTTGCATTTTAAAACTTAATTTATTCAAACATGGATATTGCAAAACAATGTGCCAGCCATCTGCTGGAAATAAAAGCTGTAAAGCTAAGCCCTTCAAAACCTTTCACATGGGCATCCGGACTCAAGTCTCCCATCTACTGCGACAACCGCAAGACATTGTCATATCCGGAAATCAGAACGTTCATCAAGGAAAGTTTAGTACAGACAATCCAAACAAAATTTTCGGAGGTGGAGGTTATCGCCGGCGTGGCGACCGGAGCCATAGCCCAAGGAGCCCTTGTGGCGGAGGCCATGGGACTGCCCTTTGTATATGTCCGCAGCGAGGAGAAAAAGCACGGCATGGGAAACATCGTGGAGGGAGAAATCCATCCAGAACAGAAAGTTGTGGTTGTTGAGGATCTGGTTTCGACAGGGCAAAGCAGCCTCAAGGCGGTCGAGACATTGCGCCGGATGGGCTGCACCGTACTTGGCATGACCGCCATTTTCACCTATAACCTGCCCATTTCGCAACAGCGGTTCGAGGAGGCGAAATGCGCCCTCTACACCCTCACCGACTACCACTGCATGATTGAGCAGGCCGTCCGGGGCAAATACATTCAGGAAGATGAGCAGAAGACCCTGATCGACTGGAGGAAGGACCCGAACGCATGGGGCGCGAAGTTCACCCAAACCGTTTAAACTGTACGCCATGCATCTGAAAAGCAAAGAAATCATCATAGGGGCTCCGGCGGAGAAGGTTTTCGGCCAGATTGCGAACTGCCACCATCTCAAACAGGGCATCGGGCTGGCCAATGTGCCGCAGATGAGCGACCTGGAATGCACCGACACCACCTGCAGCTTCAAGATGGCCGGTTTGGGCAGCCTGGTGCTGACCATCACCGACACCACATTCCCCACCCGCGTTGTGTACGACGTGAAGAACGAACACATCCGCACCGTCACAGTCTATTTTGACATTGAGACAGTGCAGGGCGGGAGCCGGCTGGTAAGCAGCTCCGACCTTGACATGCCCTTCTTCATGTCACAAATGCTCAAGCCTGTGCTGCTGAACTTCCTGAACGTGCTGGTGGACTGCGTGAAGACCACGACCGAAAGAACACAATAAACAAATTGGCGACCATGAATGAGAACCGTAAGAAAATTGTCGTGCTGAGCGGCGCGGGCATCAGCGCGGAGAGCGGCATCCAGACATTCCGTGATTCGGACGGCCTGTGGGAGAACTACCGCGTGGAGGATGTCTGCACACCGGAGGCGCTGGCTCGCGACCCGGAACTGGTCATCGGATTCTACAACCAGCGGCTTGCGCAGGTGCTGAAGGCCAAACCAAACCCGGGGCACACATCACTGGTGGAACTTGAACAGAAATACGACGTCCGCATCGTCACCCAGAACATTGACGACCTGCACGAACGCGCAGGCTCCAGCAATGTGCTGCACCTCCACGGCGACATCCGGAAAAAACGGAGCCAGGTGGACCCGGACGACATTGAGGATATTGTCCCATTGGAGAAGGGAATCCGAATGGGCGATCTGGACCGGTACGGAAAACAGTTCCGCCCCCACATCGTCTTTTTCGGAGAGGCCGTCCCCAACATCGAACCGGCTGCCAAACTGGTGGAGGAGGCTGACATCGTGCTGATCATTGGCACCTCACTCAACGTCTACCCTGCCGCCGGACTCATGTACTATGCCCGTCCTGACGCTAAAATCTACTACATCGACCCGAAGGCCGAATCGGCCAAAGGGCTGGACAAACGGGTGGTATGCATTGCCGGAAAAGCCGGAACCGCCGTTCCGGAGATGGTGCGCCAGCTGATGGAGGAGGCCTGACAACCCCATGTTCCCGCTCATCTATTTCCTGTTGCTGCCATTGTCACTGCTGCCCCTGCGGCTGCTGTACGCCATCGGGGACCTGCTGTACCTGCTGCTATATTACTGCGTCGGCTACCGCAAAAAGGTGGTGCGCGCCAATCTTGCACACTCCTTTCCGGAAAAAAGCGGGAAAGAGTTGAAAAAGATTGAGAGGCGGTATTTCCATCACCTCTGCAACCTGCTGGTGGAGGGGGTGAAGATGCTTGGCATGAGCCGCAGGAACGTGATGCGCCGCTACCGCTGCACCAATCCGGAACTGCTGCAGGAATATGCGGAAAAAAATCAGAGCATCCTGCTGATGTCCGCCCATTACAACAACTGGGAATGGATGGTGCTGTCGCTGGAGATGCAGACGCCGCTGCACGGGGTGGGCGTTGGAAAGGAGAACAGCAACAAGTCGTTCGAAAGAATCATCAACCGCTTCCGCACGCGGTATGGCACCGAGGTTGTCTTCGCAAGCAACGTGCGCGAAACAATGCGGCATTATGCCGATATCGGGAAAGCCTGCACCTACATGATGCTGAGCGACCAGACACCGGCCTCGGCGAAACGGGCATTCCTGCTCCCCTCTTTCCTGCACCAGCCCACCGACATGATTTACGGCAGCGAATATTTTGCAAAAAAATACGGGTTCCCCGTGCTATACTACCGGGTGGACCGCCCACGGCGCGGCCGCTACACCTGGACCATCGAAAAAATCAGCGACCGTCCGCAACAGGAGGAGTACGGCTTTATCATCCGGCGCTATGCGGAACTGCTGGAACGCGACATCCGGAGGCAGCCCGAATACTGGCTCTGGAGCCACCGACGCTGGAAGCACCGCGAGGAGGTGGAGCGGCTGCTGCGTGAAATACGCCCTGCCACCGAAGCCGACATACCGGACATCCTCTCCATGTATGAACATTCCCGTTCCGTGATGCGTGCATCAGGCAACACCGTGCAGTGGGTAGGATACCCGACTGCGGAGCAGGTGCGGCAGGATATCGCCAGCGGATGTTCCATGCTTATTGTACAGTCAGGGAAACCGGTCGGCACCTTCGCACCGGTTCCGGGCGAGGAGCCCACATACGGACGCATCGAAAAGGGACGCTGGTTGGACGACAGCCCATACACAACATTCCACCGTCTGGCGGCCGCACCTGGGACAAAGGGAATAGCGGATACCGCCTTCCGTTTTGCCAAACAGCAATCATCCCACCTGCGTGCCGACACCCACGCAGCCAACAGCGCCATGCGGCACATTCTCGAAAAAGAGGGCTTCGTATATTGCGGCATAGTCTTCATGGAGGACGGCAGCGAACGGTTAGCCTACGAATGGTGGCGTTGGGACGAGGTGACTCCTGCCCTGAAAAAATATGTGGAGGAGGAGATTCTCCCGCAATACGACCGCTTTGACGCCGCGCACCGGCGGGACCACATTTTGCGGGTCATCGCCCGAAGCATGCTTTTGAACCGAAAATATGGCCTACAGCCGGACATGGTCTATGCCGCGGCGGCAATGCACGACCTCGGCGTTGCGGAGGGGCGTGAGCTGCATCACCTCTCATCAGGAAAAATCATCCGCAACGACAAACGGCTGCAGCAATGGTTCGTGCCGGATGCGGTGGAGGAGATTGCCCAGGCAGCCGAGGACCACCGCGCCTCCGCCACAACTCCCCCACGCTCGCTGCTCGGAAAAATCATTGCGGAGGCCGACCGCGATGTGGAGCCGGAACGCATCATACGCCGCACCGTGGAATACGGTCTCGGTCACTATCCGGAACTCTCCCCTGTCGAACAGCGGCAACGCGCCCTGCAGCATCTGCAGGAGAAATATGCCGAGGGGGGCTACATCAAGCTATGGCTGCCCGACTCGCCCAACGCCGCCCCGTTAGCGGAGCTCCGTGATCTGATCCGCGACAAGGAGCGTGTCACCGGAATGATTGACCATTTATTGGATGAGCATTTCAAATCATAAACAAACCGATGAAAACCATTTCACGCCGACTCGGACGCCACCTTCCCGCCATGCTGCTTATAGCAGTGGTGGCGATGATTATCAGCGTACGGCATCTGAACGAGCCTCCGGCATACATCCACGCATGGGCGCAGGCCGACAATTACTCGCTTGCCATAGGTTTCCGCCACAACGGCGGGAATCTTTTTCATCCGCAAACCCTAATCTACAATAAGCAGCAACTTGATTTTGACATGCCTGAATCGTTAGTGACAGCCTGCGACCTGCCACTGCACCACTGGCTCGTTTCAATACTGATGGCCATTACCGGCAGCACTCAGCCCTGGGTGTTCCGCGGGTTCACACTGGCAGTGGCCATCCTCGGATTGTGGGCGCTCTACCTTCTGGTTTTTGTGCTGGCCCGTTCGCGGGTGAAAGCGCTGCTTGTGGCCATATTCACCGCCACCGCACCCTCATACGCCTATTACAGCGGCTCCTTCCTGCCCACCCTGCCCGCCTTGTCGCTGGCGATGGGCGGACTGCTCTTCTACACATTGTACTGGAAAAACGGAACACAGCGTACCCTATGGACAAGTCTGCTTCTGCTCACACTCGCCATGATGTCCCGGACTTCGTTTGCAGTACTATGGATTGCCGTGGCATGTTTCCAACTGCTCAGAATCTTGCGTCGGGAGGCCGCATTGCGCACCTCATGGTTTCCCTTCGCCGCAGGCATTGCACTTTTTTCCGGCTGGTGGTTCTGGAACATGCACCTGCGCAACGAGTACGGTTCGCTATTCCTCAGCAGCCTGCTGCCTGTCCGCAGTCTGGAGGAGGCCTCAAATGTGTTCCAGAACGTGCATGACCGCTGGCGATTCCATTATTTCCAAAGGTTGGAGCACTGGCTCTATGTCGTGGCGTTTGTTGCCGCCGTCGTGACACTGCTTTTCCGGAAGAAAAAGAGGAAATCCGGACACAAACAACTGTCGCTGTGGTGGCTGCTGGTCATCTGGCTGTTCGGCGAGCTGTTGTTTGCCGCCGCCATGAGCCTCCAGTATATCGACCATGACTATTATTTCCTGGACAGCTTTTTCCTGCCCATCGTCCTGTCGTTGGCAGGCCTGCTGCATATCCTGCCCAACCCAACCAGACGATGGGGCGGCGTCACCATCCTCATCTGCACCCTGCTGCTGACCGGCCTGATGACCGCCGAAGCCTGCCGGATGCAGCGCGAACGCCGGTTGGAAGGGCTGGACGCTCTGGAGACCGCCATCCGCTACAAACAGGCCAACCGTATGCTGGATGATGCCGGATTGGCACAGGGCGACCTCCGCTTCATGACCCTTTTCTCCTATCCGCAGAACCTCCCCTTCACCATGATGGATCGCGAAGGCTACGCCGTCATGTGGACCCACAAGGATTTGCTGGACCATGCCGTAAAATTTGACTATGACTATATTATAGTGGAAGATGAGGTCTATCGCCGGGAATTCGAAGAGGCGGAATCAATCCTCTCCAGGCTGCAACGGATTGCCGGCAACGGCGAACTCTCCATCTGCACCCTTTCAGACAGCACACTGCACACTACAGCGGAACATTTTTTCAAATAGGCTAAAAAGGCTCGGAAGTGTCAAATTGATGCTCCATGTTGTCCACCTGCTGGCGTTCCGTCTCCTTCAAGGCATCGTAATGTCCGGTCAGCGCAGCAAATGGGGCGAACTGCGCCGCACGCGACAACAAAGGCATCGGAGGATGTTTTTTAGATACCGGATGTGGCAGACCGATAATGTCTTCATAACCATTCATTTCACTCATGCCTTGTGTCCTCCTATCTGACTGTTGCGTTCGATGGCGGTGGCACCCTCCTCGAAACTGGTTCCTTTCAGGATGGCGTTTTTCCCAAACTTCCTTTTGATTGCAAGTTGCGCCTCCTGCAGGCGGCGTTCCTTTGCAAGCGCCGCAGCCTCCGCCCTCTTCTGACGTTCCAACGCCTCATAGTCTGTAAACATATCCAGCTGAACCCCCTCATCAGTCCGTCCGGCAGCATTCTCGTCCACCACGTGATTGACTGTCAGGTTGAGATAGCGGACAAGCAGGTCGGGATTAACAATCCTGTCATAAGTCTTCATCACCGCCTCGGCTATGCGCTGCGACGAAGCGGTGGGCGGCTGCAGTCCCGCTGACCCGTGCACACGCTTCGGCACCTGCCGTCCATAACGGTCGGTTGAGACATCACCCTTGTATTTGGCACGGATTTCAGGCCGTGTAAGGCTCTCCGCGTCATAGCCCACATCCACCACCACCTGGTCGGTCACCATCCGCTTCTCCACCAGGGAGAGCGCCATGCTTTCAGCCATCTCAAGCAGCACCACACGCGCCTTTTTGCAGCTGTATGGCTCTTTCAGCACCTGCCCGCTGCTGAAGGAGTTGCTTTCAGGACGATATTGCTTCACAAGAGCGATAGTGCAAGGCTCCCAGCCCCAGGCATGGTCAATGAGCAGCTCCGCATTGACACCGAACAATCCATATAGCAGATCCTCGTTCCGCAGGGAGCAGCGGGCAATTTTGCCCATGGTGTCAAGGCCGTAGGCGGAAAGACGCTTTGCCGTTCCATGCCCGACCCGCCAGAAATCGGTCAGCGGACGATGGTTCCAGAGCAGCCGCCGGTAACTCATCTCGTCCAGCTCCGCAATGCGCACGCCGTCCGCATCGGCAGGCATCTTTTTCGCAAGTATGTCCATTGCAATCTTACAGAGATACATGTTGGTACCGATGCCCGCCGTGGCGGTGATGCCGGTCTGCCGCAACACATCCCGGATCATGGTCATGGCCAGTTCATGGGCGGTCTGGTGGTAAAGCGGCAGATAATCGGTCACATCCATAAAAACCTCATCTATGGAATAGACGTGGATATCCTCCGGGGCGATGTATTTCAGGTAGATTTCATAGATTTTCGTGCTGCACTCAATGTAGTGCGCCATGCGCGGCATTGCTGTCAGGAAATCCACCTCCCAGTCGGGATGCGCCTTCAGCTCGATGTCAGAAACTGACTTTCCGGAAAAACGCCGTCCGGGCGACTGCGCCCTGCGACGGGCGTTCACCTCGCGCATTCGCTGCCGCACCTCGAACAGCCGCGCCCTACCCCCGATACCGTACTGTTTCAGCGACGGCGACACCGCCAGGCAGATGGTCTTGTCCGTGCGACTGGGGTCCGCCACCACCAGATTTGTCGTCAGTGGGTCAAGCCCCCGCGCCACGCACTCCACGGAGGCGTAGAACGACTTCAGGTCGATGGCGATATAGGTGCGTCCCTTCTCTTCTGATGGCTGGGTTGACTGCATCTGACTATGATTTTGAATAAAACTCTCCAACTATCACTTCATCGGGTCCGAAATGAACTCCTGCGCCGCCTGCTCCAGCTCCGCACGCTCCCTTTTGGGCAGCTTTTTCACCACCTCTCGATAGGAATGGTCCACAAGCCCGTAAATCATATTGTCGTCCGCATCGCGGTCAAACCACACCTGGTTCCAATATTTCTTGTTCCAGTGGAAGGCCGGCTCCACCGCCTGATAATGGTCGCGGAGCTCCATGGCATATTCCGGGTCGCACTTCATGGTGGCCAACTGCGGATGGTCCAGGCCGATGCAGGCGAAAATGTGGTTTTTCACCCGAAAGGCCAGCAGAGTCTCGTCAAAGGGGAAATCCTCCGTCACCTGCGGCAGGGAGAGGCAATGTTCGCGAAAGAGTTCTATGTCCATAACGGTTCCTCCTTTAAAAGCTCAATATCAGAGTCGTTCTTCCTTTTCATACGACATGTCATTTATTTTGCAAAGATACTCAAAATCCGGATACGGGCATTTGATATTTTTAGAAATATACGCCGCACGTATCCAAAAAAGCAGTACTTTTGCAAACACAAAAAAAGTAAAAAATGGATAACACTGATCTGACAACCCAAACATCAAATGTTGAAATCATCAAGAAGCGCATCTACGTAATCCGTGGGCAGCGCGTCATGCTTGACCGCGACCTGGCGGAGTTGTACGGCGTGGAGACACGTGTGCTGAACCAAGCGGTAAGACGAAACATCGAACGGTTTCCAGAGGATTTTATGTTCCAAATGGACAGAAAAGAGTTTTTTTCTGTCGTTTCGCAACATAAAACCGATGAAGAAGCAAATACCAACTTGAAATCACAAATTGTGATATCAAGTTTAGAAAGCACTGACAATGAAAATAATGAAGAGAAACTATTTGTATCATCCAATTGGGGTGGCAACAGAAAAACACCCTATGCCTTCACCGAACTGGGAATTGCAATGCTAAGTTCTGTGCTACGGTCGGAAACAGCCATCCAGGTGAACATCAACATCATGCGGGCATTTGTGGCGATACGCCACGCAGTTAGCGCCTTACAGGACGTAAATCTGAAAATGGAACAGATTTCCCACAAGGTGGATCAGCTCAACAGCTATGTGGAGGAGATTCTACACGACCAGAACGACATCAACCGGCAGCAGGAGGAGACCAACACCGAAATCGCGCTGCAGATTGAGGCGCTCAACGATGCCTTAGACCAGCTGCGGGCGCAACCGGAAACACCTCGGAAACGGATTGGGTTTAGGCAGGAGGACACGGATACAGGGGTATAAATTTTTCCGGCAAAGATACTTCATATGGAGAATTTGAGTACTTTTGCAAATTGATTGAACATTAATATCATGAAGACAGCATCATTTATTTGCCTTTTAATCGCATTGGCATTTGGCTGCAGTTCCCAAAACACACAGCAGACAAATTCCCGACAGGAGGAAAATGCCATAAACCATGAACCTACATTAAATCGGGATTCAACGTTCATGGAAAATGATTCCACCATTTATGACTCACAATTACAAACATCACCATTTACAAATTCCACCATTGAATGGCTTGAAAATAATGCAGACAGCATTAACAATCATAAGATACAGGCAGGCGACAGGACATACAATCTGAAAAAAATATGCTATCATGATTCGTACATGCTGTTTGCTGAAAGTGACGAATATGGCAAATCTCTATTGAGTGCTGTCATTTCAGACACTTTAATATCTTTGTCCAATCACATTAAAGTGGGGGATGAAAGAAAAAAGTTGGAAGCATATTACCATCGTAAAATCAAATGTGACAAAATTCGTTTCATTGATGAATCAGAATTCACGGAGGTAATTATCTATTTGAAAAAAGATGCTATTTGTAAATTCATATTTGTCTGTTATGAATGCGAAAACGAATTAGGTCTGTTATAACTGAATTACTCATTCCCGAATTCAACCTTCCATATCTCAAAAACATCATATATTTATCAGAGAGTTACTATTATTCTTCTACAATATTAAAAAATGTCCATAAATACAGTAAAACCGAGAGATTTATATGAATTTGGCGGTTACAACCGAGAAATTTACATAAATTTGGCGATTTAATTGAAATGTTTTGTATATTTGCAAAAAATAAAAATCGCAGATATGATCAATCGTGTATTGGAACAATCTATTGAAAATGACTTCGGTAAAGGAAAAATAATTGTCCTGATGGGGGCGCGTCAGGTGGGAAAGACAACACTTTTTGACAAAATCACCAAAGGAAAGGAGGATGTGCTGGCCTTAAATTGTGACAACTATGACACCCGCGCTACGTTGGAGAACAGAACCACAACAGAATTACGCCAACTAATCGGCAACCACAAAATGCTATTCATTGACGAGGCGCAAAAGGTGAAGAACATCGGTCTGACATTGAAGATGATTGCCGATTTGAAACTTCCGGTTCAGGTGCTTGTCACCGGATCGGCATCATTTGTCCTTGCCGATGAAATTAACGAACCGGCCACCGGACGGCTCATTGAACATCATATGTATCCTTTGTCATTCGGTGAATTGGTCCAGCACACCTCCCAAATGGAAGAACACCGTTTGCTGGAACAACGGATGCTGTACGGCACATATCCGGAAGTTGTCACCAACCCCAGCGATGCGCGAAGCATTCTCACAAACCTGTCCAACAATTACCTATACCGCGATCTGCTGGAATACAAAGGAGTGAAGAAACCGGATGTGCTGCAGAAACTGGTGCGCGCGCTTGCCTTGCAGATTGGCAGCGAGGTGTCATACAATGAGCTGTCACGTCTTATCGGCATTGACAAGGAAACAGTGGAAAGCTATATTGATTTGTTGGAAAAATGTTACGTGATTTTCCGTCTGTCGGCCTATAGCCGCAATCTGCGCACAGAGATAAAGCGAGGCCGCAAAATTTATTTCTACGACAATGGTATACGCAACGCCCTTATTTCCAATTTCGCACCATTGGAATTGCGCAACGATGCAGGTGCTTTATGGGAGAATATGATGGTCAGCGAACGGGTGAAACGGAACGCATATTGCAAAAGCTATGCACAGATTTTCTTCTGGCGTACTTTGCAGCAGCAGGAAATAGACCTTGTGGAGGAAAAGGACGGGCGGCTTACGGCTTTCGAGTTCAAATGGGGAAACAAAAAGGCCAGGATGCCGCGCGTGTTTGCCGAAACCTACCCCGACGCGGAGTTTCAAATCATTTCTCCGGAAAACTATATGGAGTTTGTTTCATGATGCCCTTGACCAGCTGCGCGCGCAACCGGAGATGCCTCGGAAACTGATTGGGTTCAGGCAGGGGACACGGATACAGTGGAATAAATTTGTATACTCCTGTTAACGCTTTTTTCTGATGTTGGCTATGCGGACAGCAATGATGGGGTCATTCCATATCTCGTTGCCAACCGCCTTAGGAAACATGCCATTATTGGATGTTGGTGAGAACTCCCGGCTGCCTTCATACTGTATGTAAGTGTCATATTGTAGCACGGACGAACAGAAACTTTTCATCGTCAAAAGAATGCAGCTCTTTCCTGATGACCATTCACCTTGTACGCAGTAAAGGACAATGGTGTTTTCCTCACCGTTTTCGGAAAACAGTTTCTCTGTTTCAGCAAAATTGACAGTATCTTCAAAAGACTGTCTATCAATAATCTTGAAAGCATATTTGCCTTTACCTGCCGGAATGAGCTTTATGGTGACTTTTTGCCCAACAGAAATATCCGTTTTATCAAGAGTGTCCGCAGCCTCATCGGATCCATTATTTTTAAAAAGCATTTTCTGAAGATGACTGAAACAACGGTCAATATTGACATACAGTTCTTCCAACTCATATTCATTTTCCTCCAAAGAAAAGACATCAAATGACTGGCCATCGTGACCTCGCAACGACTGAGAGGTGTTACGGAAACCATAATAGCTCATCAAATCGTATGAATGCCTGACAACGGCGACATGGAATGCGCTTTCGTAACTGGCACCATCACCGGAAGCATCAATGACACTGATAAGCGCCACATAACGAAAAATATCATCGTTGGCCGCCTTGGAGTGCTCGCCATAAAGCTGTGCGTTGGCATAATGGCGGTACCTGTAGAGGGAAAGATGGGTAGGCGCCTTTTTGATGGCATCATCCAGCAACTTAAGAGCTTTCTTGAAATTCTCTTTTGAAACCTTTTCCCCGCTCATTATTTTCAAGGCATCCTCCGCCCCACCCATTTGGATGTATGGGTTATAATCTTTTTGAAAAACATAGCCATAATAGAGACAATGCAATTGTTCCAAGGTGAGTGTCGTATCAGCCTGTGCGAAACGACGGACCAATTCAGGATAATAATAGGGGCCCTGAGGGTCATTGACAAGTTTTGACAAGCGTTCATAGTCTGGCGGCATGAAGCCCCGTTCCGTTGTGTCTATCCGATAATAGTTGTCGTTGTAACTCTGTGCAAAGACCCCTATGGACGTTGACACAAGTGTTATGAAAATAAAAAACCTGATTTTCATGATACCCAAATTTTATGTTTCATTCCGCAAAAGTACTCAAAATCCGAATACGGTCATTGCTTTTTTTGCATTAATTGGCAATATATATATATCAGCGAGTTACAATAAATTAAAATTATTTTGGAAAACCTGTCGGAAAAATGACTACTTTTGCAGAAAGTACACTAACATCACAACCACTAACAAAGAAAAAAAATGGATAACACTAATCTGACGACACAAACATCAAACGTTGAAATCATCAAGAAGCGCATCTACGTGATCCGTGGGCAGCGCGTCATGCTTGACCGCGACCTGGCGGAACTGTACGGTGTGGAGACACGTGTGCTGAACCAAGCGGTAAGACGAAACATCGAACGGTTTCCAGAGGATTTTATGTTCCAACTTAATAACGATGAATGGCATTATCTAATGTCGCAATTTCAGACTTTAGAAACCACATTCCAAAATATGTCATCACAATTTGTGATGACATCACCCCAACGAAGGCCAAAATCCGCCCTGCCTTATGCATTTACCGAACATGGAACCATCATGTTAGCCTCCATATTGCGAAGTTCATTAGCCATACAAATGAGTGTAATGATAACGCGGGCTTTTATTGCAATGCGTGAAGCAATATCTGGAATGCTTTCAATGAACCTGAAAATGGAGCAGATTTCCCACAAGGTGGACCAGCTCAACAGCTATGTGGAGGAGATTCTCCATGACCAAAACGACATCAACCGGCAGCAGGAGGAGACCAACACCGAAATCGCGCTGCAGATTGAGGCGCTCAACGATGCCTTAGACCAGCTGCGGGCGCAACCTAATACACCTCGGAAACGGATTGGGTTCAGGCAGGAGGACACGGATACAGGGGTATAAATTTTTCCGGCAAAGATACTTCATATGGAGAATTTGAGTACCTTTGCAAATGGTTCCACGCTGTTTGCGGTAGCTTATATATATTTGAGTATAAACAAAATAATTTGTTAAAATGATATTACATCCACAATATTCCCTCACAAAAATGCATAAAATAATTTGTTAACTAATTTGAAATATGTACCTTATTTACCATTATTAATTAACACAATAAATGAAGAGAAATCTATACAATTCTTTATTGAAGTGGAAAAACGATGCAGATAGAAAACCTCTTATCCTGGAAGGTGCACGTCAGGTTGGAAAAACTTGGCTTTTGAAAGAGTTTGGCAGGAATGAATATGAGAACTTGGTATATGTCAACTGTTCGGATGATGATTTCGCCCAATCATTATTTCTGCATGATCTTAAGCCCAATCGAATCATACGGGATGTTGAGGCAAATACCGGGCAGCATGTGAATGCAGGACGGACACTGCTTTTCTTTGATGAGATACAAGATGCTCCGTTCACAGATGCAAAACACCTGAGCAACCCTTGAGGTTTTATGAAGACTTTGATGCTTTCAAACTTTACTTGTCAGATGTCGGGCTGCTTGGAGCTCTCAGCAATGCCCAACCCGGTCTTATGCTTACCAGTAATGACGTGTTTACTGAATTCAAGGGGGCATTTACGGAAAACTATGTCATTGAACAATTAAAAAGCGCGGATGACATTGGCGTATATTATTTCAGCAAGGACCATTCCACCCAGGAGATTGATTTCCTTGTGCAAACGAATCGGCGTGTGGTTCCCGTTGAGGTAAAAGCCGAGGAGAACATGAAGAGCAAGTCCTTGTCACAATTTGTCAAAACAGACCATGCCGATAAAAAACTGAAAGGTCTGCGTTGTTCCATGAAGCCATATGTTGACCAAGGGTGGATGGAAAACATTCCACTATATAGTGTTAAGGCGTATATAGATAAAGAAAAGTGAAATCAGTATAAATCACAACGACTTAAAAATCAGTTCTGCTGTTCCGATGCGGTAGCCTTCGCTTTTGAAGGTCACCTTTCCGTCGGGCCGGACTATCAGCACCAACGGGCGGCTGATCGTCTTGAAACAGATTTTTTCTGCGGCCAGACGCTCCAGCAGCAACCCGTTGGAATCCACAGCCACCTTGGTGTCGTGCGGCAGGTGCCAGCGCTTCGGGTCAAAGGCACGCTCCTCCCCTTCTGGAACCACCATGAGGAAGGGTATCTTCCATTCGTCAAAAGTCTTCTGCATGGCGGACAGTTCGTTCAGCAGGTGCTTGGTCGGCTCGCGATCCGGCTCGATGTAGCAGAGCACCAGCGGATTTTTTCCAAACAGTTCGGGAAGGCTGTGCTGCTCCGAATTAATGGGAACGCGCATATCCGGTGTCACACAACCGTAAACCATGCCGGGGCGTGCCTCCAACGGACGGATCACCAGCTCCTTGGTGACGGTCTCCCCTTCGGACACATTGAAAAACTCCAGCCGCGAAAGGGCGGCGCCGTCGCTGTAGCGGTTGCCGGTTGAGAGCATATAATAGCCCGCCTCAAGCTCCAAGGTCGCAGGGAACGAAGCTACACGCGGGTCATTCTCGTAGTCGAAGGTGACAAAATCGCCGTTCTCGAACTTGGCGATGGTGAAATGGCTCCAGTACTGCGGCTTAAGTTTGGCAGCACCGTGGTATTCGAGACGCAGTTTTCCGGTTTTGGCCGGCTCCTGCTTTTCGGCAAAGGAGACAATCTGCCAATTCATTTTGTTTACGTCATATACAAACAACTGCTCCGTGGCATTGTCCATGTAGGCCGGAATTCCTGCGGAGCGGCAAGCGGCGATGAAGAAAATGTCGCGGCTGTGCGCATCGGCGTGACGCAGTCTGTAAACGCCCACGGGCGAGATGGGACAGCGGTAGTAGTTGCCGGTGTCATCCACGATGATATTTTCGGCAGTCCAACGGAAGATGCTGTCAGCGGTGAAGTCTCTAAAAACGGAAAGCAGCTCCTTGCGGTATGGCCGCACCATCTCGTTGCTGATGCGTGCGGGCAGGATGCCTTTTTTATATATTTCATAGTCCCATCCTACAAAATTCATTGACGGAATAACACAATGTGCCTCCAACACATCTGCGGTAATATCACGTAAATCCTTATCACTGAAAGAACAAAGATAATCATATAAAACATTCCACTTCTCCCATGTTTCGTGACAAACATCCGGGTATAAATCAAATGCAACCGATTCTTCCCCTGCCAATTTTTCATCCGCATGGTTGTTGATGAATTTGATGATTTCCGCATAATTGCCCTCGCATTTGCGGATGATTTCCTGTAATTGTTCGTCGGTCAGGTTGGGGTTTGGTTGTAGAGACGCACGGCCGTGCGTCTCTACCCCAACCGTTGACATGGTCGGAAACGTTGCCAGATAGGCGTTTCGCATCGAATCCTCGCAGGCGAGGCGGCAGGCGTTGGCGGCAATTTCCGCCTCCGTCGCACCCTCATCGCGAAATTTGCCCTCAGGCGGGTTAATTTCCAGATTTTCCACATATTCCTCCCCTGCGCTGCGTGTCAGCTTCAGGATTATCTTGTCGTTTTTGCGGACATCGATTTTTGCGTAGCCGTATTTGCCATCCTTGCAAGCCCATACAAGCAGGTCGCCCAAACCGGTGGTTATGGAGGCCTGTCCGTCGGCGTCAGTAGTCATGGTGGCGAGGGTGTAGTATTCGGAATAGTTGTAGAGTTTGAATTTCACCTGCGCCTCTCTAACAGGCTTGCCCTCCCTGTCCTGCACTGTGGCTGTGATATGGCGTGTGTCGGCGTAATGGCTGAGCAGGTTCAGTTCGCTGTAAAGACCAGTGCGCCTTACCACCTCCTCATCGCCATTGTAGCGGCCGAAAGCCTTGGTATGCACCATCATGCAGCGGGTGGCAGGCTGTGTAAACCAGGCCATGTCGAGCTTGGCGGCAGGTTCGCAGGCGCCCAAGTAGCGCCATTGTCCCTCCACCCATACCTCCACCCAGGCGTGGTTGTCGTCACAATGCGCCCAGCGCGGGGTGTAGCACTGACGGGCGGGAATGCCCACGGCCCGCAGCGCGGTTACAGCCAAGGTCGATTCCTCGCCACAGCGTCCGAAGCCTGTGCGAAGGGTGGCCAACGGCGCGGAGGTGCGCACATCGCTGGGACGGTAGGTCACATGCTCGTGGCACCAGTGGTTCACCTCCAGTGCGGCATCATACATCGTCATGCCTTTCAAACGCCCCTTCAATTCATTAAAGATGTACATCCGTGCAGTGTCGAGATTCTCGTTGTTCACCCGATACACCAGCACGAAGTGGCGGAAAATCTCCTCCGGCACCGTGCGTCCCCACGAAAAAGTGTCGCGGGCGGCGAAGGCGGTGCGCACCTGTTTCAGGAAAAAAATGCCGTCGTAGTCGGCAAGGTCGCTGTAGGGCATGTAGGCGTAGAGGAACTGCATCGCCTCCGTTTCTTCGAGCGACAGGGAGGTGTCCATCACGGAAAAGAGCTCCGTGGCACGTCCGGAGGCCAGCAGCTTGCGTGCCTCAAAATCCTTCTCCACCTGTGCGCGGTAACCGGCATCGGTGATGAAATGCGTTTCGCGGTGGCAGGCCAGCAGCATAAGCGGCATGGCCAGCAAAAAAATCTTGTGTCTCATGGTGCGGATTGTTAAGATTCCTGTTTATATGCAAATTGCCTGAAATTGTAAATCCCGTTTTGTTGGGAATCAAGCGTTTCCGACCCGTCGTAAATGACAGCGGATCTGGTGACACGGCCTCCGAAAAGAGCCGAAACCTTTTTGATATTGTCAAAAAAACTGGAATTGAAGGTCTGCGATGATTTTATCTCATAAAAAAGCAAATCATCGGCCACCGTCTGCACAAGATCTATCTCGGTACCGCGGCTGTCGCGATAGAAAAAGAGATTGGGCAGTTTCCCCATGTTGAGCCGTGATTTCACGAATTCAGAAACGACAAAGTTCTCAAAAATGGCGCCGCGCAGAGGATGTGTGGCCAGCTGTCCGGCATTTTCAATGCCAAGCAGGAAGCAAAGGATGCCTGTGTCGTGGAAATAGATTTTCGGCATCTTCACCAGCCTTTTCCCTATGCTGGCATGATAGGGTTGCAGCCGGAAAATGATGTATGAGGCTTCCAGTATGCACATCCATTCCCTTAGTGTGGGGGCGGACACGCCGGTTTCGGCGGCCAATGCGGAGAAATTGCATTCCGAAGCCGCCCTTCCGGCGCAAAGCCGGACAAAAAGTTGGAAAGCCGACATGTTTTTTACATTGACCAGCTGATGCACATCCCTTTCAATATAGGTGCTGTAGTAGTTGGAATAGAGGTAGTCCAATGGCATGTCATCCGCAAAGGATGCCGGATACATCCCGTGGAAAAGCAGTTCGTCCGTGCTCATCAACTGAATGCGGCCGCCAATTTCCCCAATTGAAAATGGAGGCAGTGTGAACAGTGCCGCCCGGCCGGCCAACGATTGGGTGACCCTCTCCAGCATGGCAAAGTTGCTGCTGCCGGTCAGCACATAACGTTTTTCAGGATGCTCGTCAACATCCGCCTGTATGTACGAAAACAACTCGGGAAGGCGGTGCGCTTCATCAATAACGGCTCCTTTTCCAATGTTTCGGATGAATTTTTGAGGCTCCTGCGCAATCATTTCGCGAACGGCAGCCACCTCAAGGTTCACATAGTCATATTCCGGAAAAATAGCCTTACAAAGGGTGGTTTTCCCCACCTGACGCGCCCCTGTCACTACAATAACACGAAATGACGGAATTAGTCTTTTGATTGATTCTGCGATAGTTCTATTTATAAACTCCATAAACTGCACAATTTGAAAGTTGAACTTTCATTTTGTGCAAAAGTAATAAAAAAACCGATACGTCCCTTTTTTTGAAAAAAAATGAAAAAAAAACAATTTGCACAATAAAACCATATAATCATCCGTTTTAAGAATGTTATTTTTTTTAATTTAATAAATTATAATTTTATAAATCATTCTATTATGAAAAAATATTTAAATTTTTGCATGACGTGCCTCATGGCACTTTCGCTCTGCATGATGACAGGCTGCAACAAAGAAGATGATCCTAAAAACGACAAGGAGAAGGGGGACAATATCGTCACCGAAGGGTTCGCCGACCTGGGTCTGCCGAGCGGTACCAAGTGGAAGGCGACCAACGAAGGCGACGGGTATTACACCTACGACGAGGCCGCCAAGAAATTCGGCAAAAAAGTGCCGACCAAAGCCCAGTTTGAGGAACTCGTGAATGAATGCGAATGGACTTGGGTGGATAAGAAAGGCTTCAAGATCACAGGCAAAAACAAAAAGGCCATCATGCTGCCCGCCGGTGGCTTCCGCGGTCAGGACGGGACTGTCTACAATGTCAACGTGGAAGGTTTCTACTGGTCATCCTCACCGCTCGGACCAGATCGCGGATACCGTCTCGGATTCAACAAGGAAAAACCGAACATACACTACATGGAACGCTGGGGAGGAGGCTCCGTCCGGCTTATCGAATGACAAACATAGCCATCATCGGGGCCGGTGCGTCCGGCCTGTTTCTGACCAGACTGCTTTCACGGCGTAAGGATTGCCGTGTGACAGTCTTTGAGAAAGCGGAGAAGGTGGGCAGCAAAATCAAGGCCTCCGGCGGAGGCAAGGCCAACCTTCTCCATGACGGCATCACACCGGAATGCTACAACCATCCGGAGTTCATGCGGCATATACTGGCACAATGCGATGACAGCCGCATCCGGCAGCTGTGGGAATCGTTCGGGCTGCTGCTGCGCACCGATGAAGAGGGACGCATCTACCCATGGAGCGAATTTTCCCAGACCGTCCTCGACACCCTGCTGGACGACCTGCCGGAAAGGGTCACAATACGCTGCGGCACCGAAGTGTTCAAATTGCAGCCTGAATCGGGGAAATGGCGCGTCAATGATGGACCGGCCCTGTTTGACCGAGTGGTGATGTGCAGCGGCTCGCCTGCCGGTATGATCGCACGCAACCGTCAGGGTTACAACAGATATATAGAAACAATCCCGCTGCCCATGACACCGCTCGCCCCCTCGCTTGTAGGGTTCAAAATCCGAAACTGTCCGCGAAAACTGGAGGGTTGCCGCGTCAAGGCCGAAGTGCGGCTGATGCAGGGGGAACGGGGGCTATTCCGCGAGACCGGCGAAATCACCTTCAAGGCGGACGGGCTCTCCGGCATTGTAATACTGAACGCCTCCGCCATCTACAACCGGCTTGGGCAGCCGCAGGACTGCCATCTGCTGCTGGATTTCATGTACGGACAGCCCAGATGGTCACTCCGGGAGCACCTGAAACAGCACCGTGACCTCTGCGGCGTGCTGCATCCAAAGCTGAACGCGCTTTACCGCCGCCAGCCCTTCGACCCGAAACGGTTCCGTCTGGATATTGATGAGACCTACGGTTGGGAGGGGGCACAGGTCTGCCACGGCGGCATCCCCATCAGCTGTGTGGACGAAAACCTTGCGATAAAGGGTTTTCCGGGGCTCTACGCAGCAGGCGAGCTGCTGGATATCGACGGCGTGTGCGGCGGCTACAATCTCTTTTTCGCCTGCGCCTGCGCCGACATCATTGCAAGGAACATCTCATGATGTCACGATTGATTCAGTTTATAGTTAATAGTTAAGAGTTTATAGTTATATATCTTTCTTCAACGATGCCGTATCCCACACGCCACCAACTCTAATCTATTAACTATTAATTATTAACTATTAATTATTATTTTTCTCTTCCGCCTCACCCTCCGGAATTCCCTTCCCGTTCCTGTATTCCATCGGCGTCTGGCCGGTGTGTTTCTTGAAGAAGGTTCCGAACTGCGT
>DBYD01000007.1:903-28617 GCA_002309855.1 Bacteroidales bacterium UBA1195 | reverse complement strand
TTTGAAATGGAACCCATCGCCTTGTCAAGGCTGGCCTGGGTGCGGCTCTTCATGACCACCGGCATCTTGGCGGCAAACGCCTTCACAATACCCTTGGCCATCGTTCCTGTTCCTATGACGTATATTTTCATCTTGTATGGTTTTGGTTTATGAATAATTTTACCTGAAAATAATTTGCAAATATCCACAAAAAACCAATACAAATCCCCTCCGCAGGAAGAATGTTTTCAACATTTTTTAAAATTTAACGCCGTCCTGTAGAGACGCAAAATTTTGCGTCTCTACAACATTGCGTACCCACAATCAATAAACCAGCACCTTTTTCGGCGCAAAACGGCCCACACGGACAAAATATACGCCCTGCACCGGCATTGCCAGCCGCTGGTTGTCACCGCATTCCACCCTACAGATGACCTGCCCGGCCGTGTTGTACACCCAGGCTGTGCGGCCTGCCGCCCCAATTATGAATATATCACGTCCGTAGCTATAAACATTTATGCCCGCAGACTGTAACGGATCCTGTTCCGGCACAACAACATCCAGTTGTGAGGAATCGATGAAGGTATAGCAGCCTATCGTCGTACTGGAAGGCCTGAAAAAACCGTTGATGTCCCTCGGCACCAAAAGGAGGGATGGGCAGGCCAGCTCCACGGGATTGCCAAGCTCCAGCCCCACTGCGGTATCGACAAACTGCGGCGTGACAGAGAGGCTGTGGCTGTCCTGCCGTGTAAAACGGACGAACTCCTCAAGCCCGAAATTCTTCCCGCACACGTTGGCCGCATACTTGGATGAGACCAGATTGTTCCAGGAGCGCAAACCAAGTGCAGGCCCGTAGGCACTGTCCTGGATATAAAGCGCATAGCTGCTGCCTTTACCATCCGCACAAAAGAGGTTCCGGCTCATATTGCTTCTGGTTCCGGTACCGTTCGTGGACAAGTACATGGCATAGGCATTGCTGAAGGTCGAGACCAGGACGCTGTTGTGATGCAGCTCCACGCGGGTATGGCCGCCGGAGAGGTAAATCCCGTATTTCTTGCCGCTGCCATTTCCGTCATTCACGCGCACCTCGTTGTTGGTGACTATGGTGGGGACGGTGTCATAATCATCTCCGGTATTCAAACTGTATTTGACACAATGCAGGTAGAGCCCCCACCCGGTACCGCGGCTGCAGACATACAGCCTGTTGCCGTCAATGGTGTCCATCCCTCTGTAGTAATTGGTATACAATCCGTAATAAGTGTTGCTGTTGGAACTGTATCCTGGAATGCCGATGAGCCCGTAACGGCTGACGATGGTGTTGTGGCTGATGCTCGGATAGTTCCCGTAATAGGCAGTGTAGATTCCGGCATAATAGGCATAGGTCAGACGATTGCTGTCGATAATGGCGGAGGGGATGTCGTTGCTGTCACTGCATGCCGCGTAGGCCAGATAAATGTTGTAGTAGCCTCCCGACAGGTTATTGCCCATCAAACGGATATTCTCCAGACTGTATTTTCTGTTGCTGCTGTTGGCATTTTCCTCGCCGAAGGTGAAGCACCTGCATTTCCTGTCGGTGGAAGTGGTGCAGGCGTACATGTTACAGTGGCGGAAAGTGAGATGTGAACAGTTTTTCTCCAGTTTCACACCGATAGTTCCGCTAACACTGTCCCCGAAAGAGAGGCTCTGGAATGTGACGAACGGAAGATTTATGCAGAGTAGCGCGGCCCCATCCTTCAACGGTTCAAAAACCACCTGCGCCCCCTCCTCCGCCTGTAGGGTGACCATGTTTGTGACACTTGTGCCCGGAATGGTGTCGGAGAGGCGCAACGCCCCATAATTGCCGGAACGGAGCCTCATCACCACAGGCCCGGCGACCCCACAATGGTACAGAGCATCCTTCATAACCTCCGGGTCATCGAAATCGGCCTTTGTGCCGCCGACCGTATAGCTGCCAGCCGCAAGTGTGCCGCCGCAGACGAATTTGTCAAGGATTGCCGTGTCGTTGCTGTGGTCGGCATCGTCCGACAGGTTCGGCTTCTCCACCCATGCCACAAGACGGTTGCGGGTGAAGGCCCCTGCGGTGTGGCTTCCGATGATGACAGTGTCGCAACCGCCGAAGCCCAATCTGCCCCTCCATTTGAAATCGGCCTGACGCACGCCGTTGACGCTCCACCGGATAGTGGCTTCCGTCAGCGTGTCCGCACTGAGGTTGTGCAATGTGACGCATACCGGAACACTTGCATCGCTTTGCAGTGCCGTGCCGGTGAAATCATAAAGCGCGGCATCCATTGCGCCATTTGGGAGCGGCATGGCCTGGTTCGCCCCCATGTTGGTGAGCAGCACACGCCCCTTCTCATGGATGTCATACTTCACCGCATCCGTGCGCAGCAGCAGCTGGCGGCCGTCCTTCCGGAGGTCCAGCACGGAAGAGGTGTCCGCATAGATGGGTTCCACGCTCACACTGTGGGTGTCCGTTTCCAGATAGTTCTGAAAATCGGAAATGGAGGCATAGCCTTTACCGACCATTCTCATCAGAACGCTCCCACCATGGTTGTAGAAGTTGTTGTGGTCCGAAACAAAACCCCAAACTTCAGAACTGCCATCACCGGTAAGGTCAATGGCCGGAGCCTGCATGACATCAATGACATTGCCCCGCAAAACTGTCATGCACTTGGGGTCTCCGGAATGTTTGTATCCGCACATGACACCTTCACCACTTACCCGGACGGTGTTATGGAAAAAGCGCATCCGGTTTGAGGTGGAGCTGACCCCGTAGCCCTGATACATCCGGATGCAGTTGTTGGCGATCAGTGCAGGTGCTCTCCCGCCATAACGGTTAAGATAGTTCAGCGACATGCCGTATGTTCTGGTGGCATACATGGTATGGCGGTGCCTTATGTCAATAAGGTTGCCGACAATACTGTCCGCCTGTACCCATTGCAACTCCATCCCGCTAAAGGCAAGGGAATCGGTATTGGCGAACCTGGAAACAAGCCGGTTATGGCTGCAGCTGGCAAGATGCACCGCATACAGGGAAACCGGCGAATAGCTTTGTCCGCTGATTTCATTATGGTCCACCATCACATTCCTGCAGACACTGTTGCTTCCCAACCCGGAGACACTCACGCCCACATAACCTCCACGGATAAGGTTCCCGGCAATGCAGAGGTCATGGCAGCAGCCGATCCCTGGAAGATATTCGTTATTGGTGAGGATACCGTAAGAGAGCCTGTTTCCCTTGCCGACCGTGTCCCCATACAGATTGTTGTGCAGGATCTCTATGTCGCTGCATCCGAAGTTGAGCTGCACCACGGAGCCTTTCCGGGAAAGGAGCTGCAGGCTCAGGTCTTTCAGGGTAAAGCCACGGATGTCATTTCCGATGGTCAGCACCGTTCCGCTGTCGGCCACCAATACGCTGTTCCGGTTGGCCGAAAGGGAGGTCAGGGTGAGACGGTGGCTGCCCATGGCCTTTCCTATGTTAGAGAGGTTCATGGAACCGTGATAGGTGCCATCCTCCAAGGCGATGGTGATGTCACCCGACACGCCGCACTCCCTGATCCGCCGCAGAACGCCGTCAAAATCGTCAAAGGAAAAATCCGCACCGGCGGAATTGCCCATCACGTAAGTGCCCGCCAAAGGCTTGTCACAGATGACGCGGCTGTGGAAGATGGAATCGTTGAATCGGTTGGTGTCGCCGGCCAGGCTTATGACCGCCGTGAAATCATGCACCCCGTCTGTCAGCCTGTAGTTGCCGATGGAAACGGTGTCCGCCTGCTGGTGCGCCAACGGGACAGCCGGCTGGTAGATGAAATCCGGCCCCAGTGTCCGGTCAATCTCCAGACGGATGACGGCCTTCCGGATGGCTTCCAGCCCCATGTTCCGGACAATCACCTTCACCGGGGCGTATTCGGAAGAGTTGAGCCGCTCCATGCCGGCAAACCCCTCCAGCATGGCATCCGCAGAATCGGGTTTGAGCATGTGGCAGCCCATGGCCGTCCTTCTGATCCGCAAAAAACCGTTGATGTCCCTGTCCACACCGCAGCAGACAGGGCAGGTGAAACGGACGGAGTTGTTGATTTCCAAACTGCCGCTGTCCCTCCAATCCGGTGCCACGGACAAGGAATGGTGGTCGCAATTGGTGTCCACCCTCCGGACCTCCTCCATGGTGGCCATGTTTCCGTTCAGGTAGGCGATCCAGGCCCCGTCGCTGTAATAGTTGTTGTAGTCCCTGTCAAACTTGTATATGTTGCCATACATGCCGAGATAACTGTCGGACATGTACAGGGGGAAGCCGTCGTTGCCGCTGTTTGCCAAGATATTGTTGCGAATCACCGGATAATCGCCTGGCGAGGCGACACTGATGGTGAACCCGTAGGCCGTCGCGGCGGATTGCGTGAATATGGTGTTATGCAGCAGATATACCCGCGTACTGGTGTTCTGGCATGAAATGCCGTAAGTGGCCCGCTGTCCGCTCACCATGATTTCGTTGTTGGAGATACGGAACGTGTCCCGATCGGTTTCGCTATAGGTATCCATGAAATACATTCCATAGGCATTGCCGCTGGTTTGGATGCGGATACGGTTCCCCTCCACTTTGCGCCAACAGGAGCCAGATTGGGAATTTACGCCCTGGAATGAGATCGCCCCGCTGCCATGTGTCACCCTGTTGTGCGAAAAACTGCTGACCATGGCGTAATAGTAGGTGCGGAGCCCGCAGTTGAAGGCCTCGCACAGGGTGTTGCTGTCGATGGTGACGCCCCGGCTGTAGCTCATGGCACTGCCGCTGCCGCAAGCATAGTAGAGGTAGAAGTTCTGGGCCCCGCCCTCAATGATGTTGTCCACAAAGCGGACATTGTCCAGCATGTACTCGCTGTTGGGGACACCTGTATAACTGACTGCACTGTAAATGTTCTGGTTGGAGACCGGAGCCACGATGCGGCAATGGCGGAACTCCACATCGGTCAGATTGCTGTCTATTTTTACCCCGGACAACTGGCCGTCAAAGGTGATATCCCTGAAAACCAGGTAGGCGGTATTGGCCAGTTCGAGGGCGTTGCCACGGACGAACCGCACGCTGTCGCGGCAGCCGNNGCCAGCCGCTGCCGGACCGGAAGGTGACGGTGTTCCGCACGCTGCTCCCCGGAATGATGCCACAGATGGAAAAGCCGTAGAAGAGCCCGTTCCGGATGCGCAGCTCCACCGGACCGCTCACCCCGCACCGCATCAGACAGCTGACCGCCTCCTCCACAGAATAGAAATCCGACAGGCTGTCGCCCACATAATAGATGCCGTTCAACGCACTGTCACAACCGCTTCGCGTAACGGCGGGGTTCCCCCGCTGGGAGAACACAGGGCAGCATGCGCAAAGCATAACCCATACTAACAATTTTTTCATTGTAAAATATTTTTTCTA
This sequence comes from Bacteroidales bacterium UBA1195, assembly GCA_002309855.1. GTDB lineage: Bacteria > Bacteroidota > Bacteroidia > Bacteroidales > WCHB1-69 > UBA1195. The sequence continues at coordinate 23,225 of DBYD01000007.1, read as the reverse complement.
TTCCTTTAACCGCCAGACATCATCCCCTGCTTTGACTTCGGAAATCCCTTTCCCTCTGATGACAACCATCCTGTCATTCCCCTTCTCCAAAACCACTGTGTCTCCAACTGTTTTTGAAAAGTTCCCGGAAAAAGGGTCGCCGTAGAATTCTTTCTGCATGTCAATGTCAAGCGTTGTGCCTGTTCTAAATTTGCAACTGCAAATCATTTTTAATTTGGAAATACGCGTAGCCATGGTTCCATATATGGAAAAGTTTTCTGAATGAATGGTAAAATACATGTTACGGTTATGTACATCCCCGCATTTGCATGTGTATGGCAAATATTCTGTTTCTGGCACGACTATTTCTAAAACTTTGCCTGACATCAGATGGTTGCTGTCGTTCACAAACGTTATCTCCTGATTTTCCACATAAGGGAAGTATGCTCTCAAATCATGCGGAAATGCAAGGTATTCCTTTTTGCAGGATGTGACAATCCCGCTAATAGACAGGACAAATAATGCTATAACTACTTTTTTCATCTCATTCCTCCTTTTATTTTGAATCAGATTTTTTGCTGCACATAGATAATTTGACAAAAAGATATTTTTCTGCATATCGGTGTTTTTTTAACGTTTGACAATGATAAAACGTTTCAGATCCCCGAAAAATTACAGGCCGCAGGATTTTTTTTTTGGAATTTTATAATATTATAATGTAGAGACGCAAAATTTTGCGTCTCTACAACCCAACGTAGGGACGATGTGCACATCGTCCCTACAACAAAAATATAACCGGAACGACACCGTGCGTGCGTTCCTACCGCACCACCTTCGTGAACACCGGCGGTTCCCCATTGGCCACCGTCACGTACACCTGAATTTCACCGGCGGGCGGCATTTTGGAATCCTCGCGAGGAAGGTCTACGGCCGTGAAGAGATATTCCACCCCTTCCGGAATGCTGCGGAATGCGACCGCAATGGCCTTGGCGTGCAGCATCGGATAACCGTCCACGGCGGCATCGAAAATGGCAGATTCCTCTGCGCTCACCAGATGCTGCTCCGGGAAGACCTCAGGCTGCACATATTCCCCTTCAATAAAGCCGCCTGCAATCAGGAACTGCTCCACCTCCTTCGGCATGGCCGCCATGCGGGCGGCGCGCACACCGTAGCCGGGCAACAGCTCCGCTTCCGGCTGCTTGGCCTGCAGCTCCTTCACGCTTGACTCCAGTCCTCCGCTGCCGAAGGTGCAGAACGGGACCACCTTTTTCCCGCCCAGGTCCACACTGTCGAGGAGGGTGGCCACAGGCGGCGCATAGGTGCCGAACCATACAGGATAACCCAAAAAGACAATGTCGTATTGGGAAAGGTCTGATTTCAACGGGCGGATTTTTGGCAGCACACCCTGCTCACGCTCCTTCATGCAGCGTCCGATGGTCGCCTGGAAATCCCCATCGTAGGGCTCCACAGCGACAATCTCCTCCATGTCGGCGTTAAGCAGGCGGGCAATCTCCCCAGCCACCGCCTTGGTGTTGCCGGTCTGGGAGTAATACAGCACCAGCACTTTCGGTGTTTTTTCCTCGGTTGTCCCCTTTTTACTGCCGCAGGAGACGGCGGTCACGGTCACGGTCGCAAGGACCAGCATAAGTTTTGTGGTTTTCATAGTGGTTTTTTTTTTAGAGACGCCATAATATGACGTCTTTACTGATGTGACTGAGACGCCATGGTATGACGTCTTTACGATGAGAGAGAGAGACGCCATGATATGACGTCTTTACGATGAGACGCCATGTGGTGACGTCACTACGTGTATCGTGGCTTGCGCTTCTCCAGGAAGGCGGTCATGCCCTCCTTCTGATCTTCAGCCAGGAAGCATTGTGCGAAGTACCTGTTTTCAAGCGCGATGGCATCGTCCATGGGCAGGTCCGCCGATTCCTGGATGCTCCTTTTGGCATACGAGACCGCCACGCGGCTGTTGGCCATGATGCGTCGTGCCCATTGCAGTGCCTCCTCCATCAGCTGTTCGGCAGGGACCACGGCATTCACCAGCCCCATGCGGTAAGCTTCACTGGCGTCGATCGTCTTCCCCGTATAGATAAGCTCCTTGGCAAAGGCGGGGCCGACAATTCGAGTAAGCCGCACCGTACCGGAGAAGCCTGGTATGATGCCTAACCCCACCTCCGGCTGCCCGAAGCGGGACCGTTCGGAGGTGATGCGCAGGTCGCAGGCCAGAGCCAGCTCGCATCCGCCGCCGAGCGCATAGCCGTTCATCACAGCAATCACAGGCAGCGGCAGAAGCTCTATTTTTCTGAAGACAGAGGAGCCCAGACGGGCGAACTCCAACGCACCGGCCTCGTCCAGAGGCTGCATTTCGGAGATGTCCGCACCGGCCACAAAGGCCTTGCCGCCCGCACCGGTGACAAGCAGGACCCGCACTTCGGAGGGAACGTGTTGCACAAAATCATCCAGTTCGCGCAGCATTCCCGAATTCAACGCATTCAGCGACTGCGGCGCGGAGAGGGTCAGCAGTCCTATCCCCTCCTCCGGCATGGAGAATTCCAAATATTTGTATTCCATTCCGCAGCAGTTTAGCACATCGGCTTCAGATCCGGAGATACAATCAGAGTGGCCTCGGTCGCAGCCTGCACATCCTCAACGGTGAACTCCGGATTGATTTCCGTCAGCACAATGCCTTCAGGACGGATTTCCATCACGCCCATTTCGGTGATAATCATGTTTACCTGACCGGCAGCCGTCAGAGGCAGCGTGCATTCCTTCAAAATTTTCGGATTTCGCTTTTGGGTATGCTCCATTGCAAGTATCACCTTGCGTGCGCCCACCACCAGATCCATTGCGCCACCCATGCCGGGAGCCATTTTTCCGGGGATGATCCAGTTGGCAAGGTTGCCCTTCTCGTCCACCTGCAACGCACCAAGCACCGACACGTTCACATGACCGCTGCGGATGATGGCGAACGAGGTTGCGGAATCAAAGGTGCATGCGCCCGGATTCAGCGTAATGTAGCCGCCTCCGGCGTTGATCAGGTTCTTGTCCTCCTGGCCTTCGGCCGGAGCGACACCCATGCCCATCGCACCGTTTTCAGTCTGCAGCGTCACAGTGACACCTTCGGGCAGATAGTTCGGAATCAGGGTGGGCAGACCGATTCCCAAATTTACGACATCCCCATCGTGAAGCTCCTTGGCGGCACGCCGGGCAATAACCTCTCTTATCTGATTTTTATCCATAGAAAAAAATGTTTTTTTTTAATTATTAATCAAATTTATACGTTTTATTATTTCATTCCCCGTTTGACCATTTCCTGCACAATGAAGGAGATGACATCGTCGGCGAAGGTGTTCATACCGAAACCGGCATCGTATCCCAGCTCCTTGGCCAGTTCGTGCGTGATGCGGGCACCACCGCAGACCAGTATCATCCGGTCGCGCAGCCCCTCGGCCTCCATCAGCTCCACAAGGTTCACCAGATTGTGGATGTGCACATCCTTCTGCGTCACAGTCTGTGAAACAATCAGCGCATCGGCGTGCAGCTCCAGCCCCTTGGCGATGAACTCCTCGTTCGGCACCTGGGAACCGAGATTGTAGGCCTCCACCATCTCGTAACGTTCCAGACCGTAATGTCCGGCATATCCCTTCATGTTCATGATGGCGTCGATACCGACCGTATGGGCGTCGGTACCTGTGCTTGCGCCAACCACCACAATCTTCCGTCCGAAATGCTCCTTAATATAGGCGTCGGTCTCGTACATGTCCATAGTTGATGATTCAACCTTAGGCACATATATGCCCTGGTAGTCCACCGTTTGCGAGCAGCTTCCGTAGCAGTTGAAGAAGGTGAAGCCCTGTGTCAGCTCCTTGTAGAAGACCACCTGCGGATTCTCCATCCCCATTTTCCGTATCAGCTGCTTGGCCGCCTCAACCGCCTCCGCGCCACAAGGGACCGGCAGCGTGAAGCTCAGCTGCACCTTGCCGTCGTTCATCGTGTCGCCATAAGGCTTTACCTTTGTCAAATCCAAGGTTTTGTCAAAATCCTTGGCCTCCATCGAATACAAACCTTCGCTCATTATCTTTGCCCTTTCATCAAGTCAATAAACGGATTCATGTAATGTGCGCCCTTCAGGCTGACGCCCTCCAAGCCCTTGCCGCCGTTTTTCGGACGCTTCACATCCCCGAAAATGCCCTTCTCCAAGGAGGAGAAAAGCCCTTCGCGGTTCATCTGCTCCAACAGCCCGATGGTTTTGTCAAGAACCTCCTTGGCGCGTGTCCGGCAGATTCCGCCCTCCACAAACTGCATCTCCTCCCCGATGCTGCGCATGTTGTTGAAGATGTATTTCGCATTTTCAATGGAGAGGTAGCGGTCGCTCATGAACGGGGTGTGGATGGCCTCCGTCGGCATGCCGAGCAGCTGGATGCCCTGATGGGTCCAGATGCCTATCATGTTGAAGAGCGCATCCTGGATGTGCCCGCGGAAGATGTTTCCGGTCATGAATTTGGTGGGCGGCATGTATTTCAACGTCGCCTTGGGGAAGATTTCGCGCGTCATCTGTGCCTGCGCCAGCTCATAGAGGAAGCCGTTCTCCAGCATGGGATCCATCTCAAAGGCATGTCCGAGCCCCATCTGCTCCTCCTTAAGACCGGCCAGCAACGCCAGCTGCTCATTTATAAGGTCGGAAGCCAGCACGGTGTGCGCCGCCTCCACGGCATCGGCGGTGGTAAGGTAGTTGTCCTCACCCGTATTGATAATCACGCCTGCAAAACCATTGATGATACGCGACATGTACTGGTCAATCAGCGTGCGCTGCATGTTGATGTCACGGAACAGGATGCCGTAGAGAGCATCGTTGAGCATCACATCCAGCCCCTCAAACGCCCCCATGACGGCGATTTCCGGCATACAGAGGCCGGAGCAGTAGTTGCACAAGCGGATGTAGCGTCCAAGTTCCTCACCCACCTTGTCGAGCGCAGTGCGCATGATGCGGAAGTTCTCCTGCGTGGCGAAAGTGCCGCCGAAGCCCTCGGTGGTCGCTCCGTATGGCACGTAGTCCAGCAGGCTCTGGCCGGTGGTGCGGATCACCGCAATCACATCGGCACCCTGACGCGCACCCGCCTCCGCCTGCACAACATCCTCATAGATGTTGCCGGTGGCGACAATTATATATAGGTAGGGCTTCGGCCCCTCCCCGATTGTTTCAAGGTAATGCTCGCGACGCGCCCGACGTGCACGAATCCGCCCCATGCTCGCGTCAATGACAGGCTGCAGCGTCTCGGCAATCCGCTTCGGGTCGGAGGTGACCACCTGTGTGAAGTCATACTGGCCGGCAGCAACCTTTTCGGCAATCTGCTGCGGCTGCAGTCCGGTCTGCATCATGGCATTTGCCATGAAAAAAAGCACGCCTTCGCCTAAAACACCTTTCTGTTTCACCGCATCCACCACAACATTGGGCAGCGGCACCTGGTTGGCGTCAACGCCATCCACGCCCATCAGCCGGCAGAGTGTACGTTCCACTGCCACAGTGGTATACTGATTGACGAAGGCCTGCACCTGATCCGCAATCTGACGTGCCAGATCCCTTGCACAGGCCACTTTTTCAAAATCCAGTCCTAACTTGCTCTCCATATTGAAAAATTTTGCAAATGTACAAAAAAAACAGGGACGTGTGACACATCCCTGTTTTTTTAATTAAAATATATAGAGACGGTGCATGCACCGTCTCTACATATATATTACCGCACGACGTTCATTTTGCGTACGACACGTTCGCCACGGTATTCGACGCTGTAATAATAGACACCGGCGGCAAGGTTGGAGAGGTTCACGCGGATGTCGCCGCTGCCGGCCTCAGCCGCAATCTCCTCACGGTACAGGACCTGTCCGTTCATGCCCATGATGCGCAGCATCAGGATACCAGCCTCAGGAATGCTGTAAGGTATCCGCGTCATGTCGGCGGCAGGGTTCGGGATGTTCTGTCCGACCGTCCAGCGGTCAGCATTGATCTCCTCCACTCCTACTCCGCCCTGCACACAGGCTTCGACCTTAGCAGTGTCGTTGTCCATATCAATGTCGCCATCAGCGGCACCCAGACATACCGTCACATTGTATGCGGCCTGCGCACCCTTCACGCTCAGGCGCGGCACAAGGTACTGCTGTTTGAAGGTGTAGTTGCGGTTCTCGCCCACATAGAGCGGGGCCACCTTTTCCGTCAGCGTGGCAAAGGCGACACCTGCGCTGTCAATCACCGCAGTCAGCACCAGGCTGTCCGTTCCGTCCACATTGCCGTTGTTGTACAGGCGAACCTCAACCTTCGCCATCTCGCCGCCCATCGCGCAAGGAGTGGCCGCAGGCGTGATGATGGAGAGGATTCCGTTGTCGATGATGTTCACGTTGCCGATAATCCGCACCGAATCATTGTTGCTGTTGGCATCGCACGGCAGCAGCGCGAACACGTCAATCAGATAGTAAGGCTGGTCGGACGTGGTGGGCGGAACAGTCACCGCCTGCTGGAAGCGGTAGTGCATCGTGGCACCGACCGGCAGTGTCGCAGTGACCCTTTCAGTCAGGGTGTCCGAACCGTTGACCACCGCACGCACCTCAAACGGACTCACGATGTCAAGGTTTCCGGTATTCTTCATGGTGAATCCCACATGCAGCGTGTCGCCCGGCTCCTTGAATCCGATGACATCATACTTCGTCACCGCAAGATCGGGGTTCAGGTTAAGGCTGAAGTGCACCGTGTCGTTGGCGGTGTTGCTGTCAACGGAGGTGACATAGACCTTCACCTCAAACTGTCCGGCCGCGGAATAGTCGATAGGTCCGAGCTGGAGCGTGTCGATCTCATAGTCCTCCAAACGTCCGGTCAGGGCTTTCTTGTAGACAAAATTCGACGCGCCGCTCATCTCCACCGTGATGGAATCGCCCGCCTCGAAAGGAACCTCCTGCGAGGTCAGGTTCTCCAGATAGGCCGTCAGGGTGTGGCCTGTAAGGTTGCAGGCGTAGAAGTCGCTGTCAGCCGGAGCATCCACCGTCAGCTGCATATCCTGCATGGCCACGATCTTGACCTGGTCGATTGTCTGGTCGCCGCCGCCGTAGCTGTAGCCGGTGAAGGCAAGCACGATGCAGGTTCCCGTATTGTACTTTGACAGGTCAATGTGGTGGCGCACCCATGTGGGCTTGCTGTACTGCGCATCGTAACGGTAGGTGGTGTAGATTGTCCTGAATGTGGCGCCGCCGTCCTGAGAAATGCGGACATCCATCTGGTCGCGCATGTTCGGGTTGGCGTTGTCATGCGCATACCAGAAATAGAGCTGCGGGCGGTAGCTGCCCTGCAGACGCACCGAGGAGAAGAGAGCACTGCTGATTGAGCCGCGTCCCTCCGAGGAGCGGAACAGCAGGCTGCCCGTACCGAAAGCCGGGTTAATGACAGGGTTGCTGCCGGTCACCTCCCAACTGATGTCGCCATAGGCCTGGTTCATCTTCACACCATGGAATGCGCTGGAGAAGTTGTTCTCATAAGGCAGGATGGTCTTGTTAACCTGATAGTCGAGACGGAGAGTGTCATTATAGGCCTGCTCGTTCTTCGTGCACTCCAGCCATGAGGTCAGCTTGTAAAGGCCGAGGTAGGTTATGTCAAGATTCGGAATAACCTCGAAGGTGTCGCGTCCCATCACTCCAAGCTTGCCCTTGCTGACCGTGATGTTGGTCACAATGTTCACCGAATCGCTCTCGCACTTCAGGTAGAGTTTCATCGGACTGACGGTGAAGTCGATCTCGTTGGTGCCCTGGTTATATATGCAGACTTTGACCGGCGTGGCGTTCGGCACGCACGGGATCTCCTCAAGCACCGGCTCCACAAAGGCGTCAACCGCAAGGTCATTGCCCTCATACAGCGGGGTGCCGTAGGCGCCCATCACAGTCAGTTTGGTACGGGCCGCCCCGTTGATGTCCTGCGGCACAAGCGTGTTGCGCTGGCATTTCAACGGTTCGGTGAACTGACGGATGGTCAGGTCCACGGTCGGGTCCGCAAAGTGCGGGTCATTGGAAACGGAATTCTTGTCGATGCCGTAATCCTTTTTCCACTGCCTGAGAGCCATGACATTCTTTCCGCAGAAGAAGACATTGGTGTCAGAAGGATTGTAATAGTCGTTGTAGTCGGCGCTGACCGTGAGCATGGTCATCAGATCCGCCTCATACATATACAATGCATAGTTCTCCTTGCCGTTCGCGCAGACAATAATGTTATTGTCCATTGAGAACTGGTAGCCCTTGTCGAACTTCTCCATGAGTATGCCGTAGTTGCTTCCGCTGTTTCCGGCATATATGGAGTTGTGCATCAGGTGCACATTGGCCATTGAGAGCAGCATGCCGTAGCCTGTGCTGCCGTCCGCACAAAGGATTTCATTGTTGGCAACAAACACAGGATCCACCTTCTTGCCAAAATCCTCGGAGTTCACAAAGTTTTGGAACATTATGCCGTATGAACCGGACGTGGTGTGCATCCGGATCTTGTTCCCAATGACAGAGTCAACCAGATTGTATTCGGCAAAAAGCGCACCGGTGAAATCACGTGTCCCCTCCCTTGTGGAAATCTGGTTGTGGGAGAAGCTGGCGATATGGTTGAACTCATGTGCCTCAAAGGCACAGCTGCCGTTGTTGGTGAAGATGTTGCTGTCGATTATCACCGTGGAACGGTCCTTGGCACCAGCCATGCAGTTTTCGACGTTACCGCCCGATGCAATCAGCACGACTCCAACGGCACCGCCACGTATTTCATTGGCGACCAGCCGGACATCAATCATGTAGTCGGTTTTGGCATCCTTGTTCTCATAGCTTACCACCTCGCCTTTGGAGACATTCTCGGAGGCGCAGAGTGCGCAATGGTTGAAGGTCACGTTATTGATTTTTCCGAGGAACCGCACACCTCTCTCACCCGCAGTGGTGGAACCGATTGTGAGATGTTTGAATATCAGGTTGCCGGTTTTGTTCAAGGTCATGCCGACAGTCTCATCACCACCGATCACAACCATCGATTTGTCCTTGGCCACGGAGACAAAGGTGACAGTGTTTTTCGCGCTGCTCCCCTTTATCTCGCCCTCGATTGTCGCACCGGCATAGAGTCCGGATTCGATTTCAAATGTGACAGGACCGGAGATGCCGCAATAGTTCAACGCCTTTATTGCAGTGTTCAGATCCCTGTACTTGGCCGTTGCGGACTTGCCGACCCTGTAGGTGCCGGCCAGCGCGGAATCGCAGCCCATAATCTGTATGGAGACCGTATCGTTGTCATGGTTGCCGTCAGTGCCGCCATTCGGTTTTTCAACCCACGCGACAAGCGTGTTGGTGCCGCCAACAGGCATGAACGAACCGATGGTGATGGGCTTGGACTGCTCACCATAGGCCAATGAGCCGTAATATTTGTATGCCGGCATTAGAGTGCCGGTAGCGCTCCAGTGAATCTCCACCGAATCAAGCTTGTCGGTGCCCATGTTGGTGATGGTCACCTCCACATTGGCCGACTTGCCGACGGAGACATACTGCGAAGGGGCCACAATGGCATCCATCTTCACATCATATTTGTTGGGCTTGTAGTCATGGTAGCATCCGATGTTGGTGAAACCTGTCAACGGACGCAGCATGTTGTCCAAATCCCTCCTGGCCATCAGCGTGTCGGTCACCACAAGCATACGCTTGCCGTCGGTATGGAGTGAATTGGGATACTGCACAAAGAGCGGCTCCTCGGCTACGGAATGCGCATCCTTAAGTGTAAGCAGCGCAATATCGCTCACACTGATTGCGGCGGTACCGCCGATCATCGCCAGATTCTGGCCGTTGGTGTAATAGTTGTTGTAGTCAAACTCGCGGTATGGGGCGGCAGCGAACTGTCCAAGGTCAAAGTAAAGCAGGTTTGAATTGGAGGTGCCGCTTGTATAGAGGTTGTTGTACATAACCTTGGCCGGTTTGGAGGGCGTGTAGCTGTCGGCCGAGCCGGAAGTGGTGCTGATATGGTACATCGCATGGCTTGCGCCCTTGCCGAACACAGCGAATGTGTTATGGACAAAATTGACCCAGCCTCCGACTGCGCCCGCGCCGCCGCTCACGTCATAGCGCATGCCTATGTTCATGGAGCTGCCGGTGCTGTTGATGAAGAACTCGTTGTTCACCACCCAGCAGGCACCGTTGCGGACCGACACGCCGACAAACATGCCGATGGCCTGGCCGCCCGCCGTCTCAAGGCGGATGCGGTTACTTCCCACAGTGTCGAACTTGGAGGAGCTGCCCCAGTTGATGGCAGTGTAGTTGGCCGTAGTGTTTTTGCGGCAGCGGATTTCGTTATGGGTGATAAGGTGCATGTAGCTGCCGCCCGAATTGGAGATTCCGTAACGGTAGGCGTTGGTCATCAGGTTGCTGTCAAGCACCAGACCGGCACCGTTGCCGTTGGCCGCAGAGTTGAAGTTGGTGTAGCCACCGTCCATGTGGTTCCCGATAAAATGAACCCCGTCGTTGGTGGTTCCGCTCGCAACCGAAACCGCATAGGCGCCGCTTGTGGAGGTGGTGTCGGCGCAGATGACGCAGTGCTTGAAATAAAGATCCTTGTTCACGCCTGCAAGTTCCACACCGACCTGCGATACCACAGGATTGCCGATGGTCAAGTTTTCAAAGATGACATACGACACCGTGTTCAGGGAGACCGCCTTGGGATCGGCCGCGCCAATCACCACATCGGCGGCCTTGCCGCTCTGCGAGGTGAAGGTGACCATGTTGGTCTCACTCGAACCTGGGAAAAGGTTGGTCTGTTCAATTGCAGGATAGTTGCCGGAAGCAATCGCCATGGTCACAGGGCCTGCAATGCCGCAGTTGCGCAGTGCATGAAGGGCGTCGTTCAGCGAATTGAAATGCGCACCCGACCCGCCAACAAGGTATTTGCCCTTCAGCGGTGCGTAGGTGCAGCCGTACATGTCGGCACGCAGGGTGTCGTCCTCCGGAATCTGGTCGGCCACGCCGTTGGGCATGGAGGAGACAACCTCAAGCCGGTTGACACCCGCCACCCATACGAAGCTGCCAAGCGAAATCTTCTCCTTGGCCTTCGGGGCGATGCTGCCCTTCCACTGCACGGCAGGCTTGGCCACGCCGTTGACGCTCCAGTTCAGCGTCAGGCTGCGTATGACGGAATCGCCGCGGTTCTCAACCTCCACCGTGACATTTTCGCTGCTTCCGGTCACACCGGAGGTGGCGGCAGGACTGGCAAACGCGAGCAGGGAGGCGTTGTTGGCCAGCAGCACACCGTCGTATGCGCCCATGCAGGTCGTCTTCTTACGCGCAACTCCCTGGATATCCGCCTTCACCAAGGCAGGGCAGGTAAATTGCGGACGGGCGATGATTTGCAGATTATTCTTCAGGTTGACATATTCGGGAATACCCCAGACGGCATTGGAATCCATCGCCTGAATATCGGCGAAATTGGTGAGCGCCTTGGCGATATATCCCACCTGCTTTCCGGCGGAGGTGCTGTAGAAGGCGTTGTGGTCAAGCTGGTAGCGTTTGTCCTTCACGTTCAGGTAGAGCGGGTAGACATTTGTGGAGCCGCCGCCCTGCATGATGACCAGGTTGTTCTTTAAGTTCACCACACGGGTGGCATCCTTGTAGTAGGCATACAGTCCGTAGGCATTACGGCTGGATGTCGGGCTGTCCACGGTGGCATACACGGAGTTGTGGTATACGTTGGCCTGCAGTGATGCGATATACATTCCGTAGAGGATGCTGCTTGTGCAGGCCGCACGCACGCGGATTTCGTTGTTGAAAATCCAGGCCGTGTCGTTCGCGCGCTGGACACTGTTGCCGCTGAGATAAAAACCGTCGCAACGGGCAAAATTGAACCGGTCGGCGATGATGCGGTTGTGGCATGCGTAATTGACGGAATCAACCCGAACCGAGAAGGGGAAATACTGTGTGTTGGAAAACTCGGAACGGCAGATGATTGTGTTGTAGCTGATACTGGTCAGCGAAAGGTTCTGGATGTTGATGCCGTACTGGTACTGGTTGGTGAAAAGGTTGCTGTCGATCCGGTGACCGGCACCCTTTCCGCAGTAGAACTCAAGGCCTCTCGCACCTCCGTCAAAATGGTTGCTGTAAATCTGGAAATGGGTACGTCCGTTGGCATTGCCGTTGGTTCCGTACATTCCATATTGTGTCCCCGTCGTGGTCGGGTTCATCTGGATGGTGCAGCGCGAAATGGTGATATGGTGCGCCGGATTGGTGCTCTTGCCAATCACGCAGATGCCGGCATAACTGTTGGGACAATTCAGGATAAGGTTGTCGAAATGGTAGTAGGCGGCATCGTTGTCAAGGCAGATGCCCCAGGCGGTGGTGTAGCTTGTGCCGGTAACGCCGTCAATGATGACCTTGTCGGTATCCTGCTGGGTGGTGAAGGTGACTGTGGTGGTGTCGCTCATCCCCTTGATGGTGGTTCCGGTGAACTTCATGGCCGCATAGTGGCCGGCTGCGAGACGAAGTATCACATGGCTCTTCAGCCCGCAGGTGTTAAGCACGAAATAGGCTTCGTCCAAATCCTCGAAATCATATTTCGGGCCGCCGACGTTATAGCTGCCCGCCAGCGGTGCGCCGCAGGCGAAAACGGAGTTGCGCAGCGTGTCGTCCTCCTGGCTGTAGTCGGATGACTGGCCGTTGACCTGGCCGATCCACACCACAATGTTGTTGTGTCCGCCCTTCGGCACGTATGTGCCAATCTTCACCACAGTGTCGGCGAAGGGAATCAGGCTGCCGGTCCACTGGAACGGGGTCTGCACCGTGCCGTTCACACTCCACTGGATGGTGACGGAGGTGAGATTGCTGCCGCCCGCATTCAGCAGACGCACCGAAACCGGCGCGGGGTTGCTGTTGGAAAGATATGCAGGCCAGCCGACGAACTCGGTCAAAGCGGCATCCACACTCAAAGCCTGTGCGGAATAGCAGCCCATCACGGTCTGCAGGCTGCGCGCACTGTCAAGGATGTCATCGGTGACATCGGCCATCCTGGCGCAATAGAGCCCGTTATAGACAAAGCACTTGCCGGAGATTGTGTAATCCTGGAACGGAGGGTTGATGTTGACCGCGTTCTGCTCCTTCGAATACTGTGTCCAGGCCGCCAGCGTGGCGCGGTTGCCCGCCAGATAGCCGACGTAGCTGTTGCCATAGTAGTTGTTGAAATCCAGCTTTATGTCAGAGCCGATAAAGTTGTTGGCCGTTATGTAGGCCGGATATCCGGCATTGTAGCATACGAACATGTTGTTGAAGAAGTGCATCGACATGCCGCGGGTGCCGTTGTTGCAATACATGGCCCGGGATGCTCCGGCACCGTACATCACCACCGTGTTGTGGTAGAAGCGTGCCTCGGAGGCAGCCACATAGATGCCGTAGGAGACAGCCGTGGAATTGAAAAGGATTTCGTTGTTGGCAAAGAGTCCCGAACGGCTGCTGTCCTGATTGAAGTTGCTGGCATAGATGCCGTAGCTGGCCGGCACTCCCGTTGTGGCAAGAATGCGGTTCTTCGACACCTCATTGGCCGAGCAGCTGGTCATCTGCAGGCCGTAGAAGGCGGCTGCTGCGGCAGGACGTGCGACGACCGTGTTGCCGTTCAACGTGTTGAAATAGGTATAGGTCATCTTGTTGCCATAATATGGGCTGCGCACAATGTTACGGTTGAAATCCACATCCGTCACGGCGCGGGAACTGCTAAGACCGTTGGAGAAGAATCCGTAATAGGCACCCTCGATAAGGTTGTCCTCAATACGGATATGCTCCGCACTGACATCAAGCAGCGCAATGCCGTAATGGGTGTTGGTCTTGGAAAGCGTATCCAGCAGTATCCGGCAGTCGCTCACAGTGATGTTACGGTTGCTGTCGCGTATTATGACACCGCTCTCATTTCCGGTGAGCGTAAGGTGGCTGACCACAATGTTGCGGGCATTGCGCATCAGCACGACCGGCTTGGTGACCGAATCGGCGGTCAGCACAACATCACCGGGCTTCCCTGACTGGGAGGTCACGGTCAGCGTGTCACCGGGGGAGAGATATTCCATGAAATCCGAGAAATCGAGCGATTCGGTATAGGTCCCCTTCTGCAGCTGGATTGTAATGTTTCCGGAGGAGCCGCAGGAGCGTATCATGTCAAGAATTTCGTTGACGGTGGCGCGGGCGGGGTTCATCGGCGTGCTTGTCTTTCCGACCGTATATATTCCGGCCGGGATGTTGTCACAGCCGAAGACACGTTTCACCAGCAGCGTGTCCGCAGTGGGATTGGTCTGATAGCCGTTGGGGCCGTAGACCCTGACAACAATGGTGTCCATGTGGTTGGCGGTCGGGGTGTATGAGCCGACACGCACCGTGGCCGAATAGCCCTCCTCAAGGGTCCCCTTCCACTGGTACGGGGTCTGCCGCACACCGTTAAGGCTCCACTCGACGGTGGCTGTAAGAAGATCGTTCACACCGCGGTTCTGCAGCGTCACAGCCAACGGAGTCTTACGGCCGGCCACAGCGCCAACCGCAGGAGTGTCGATTGAAATCACGGCAACACACTGGGGATTGCTCTCCCAATGACGGCCTATCTCATAGGCCGAGGAGGCCGAGGCGTTGTTCCCGACCGAGTCGGTGGCAAAGACAGTATAGGCGACCTGTGTGCCAATCGGACATTTAGGAATCACACCCATCCAGACGGAATCGCCGGTCACACGTGTCATAAGGATCGTATCGTATTTTGTCTGTCCCTTTTTTGTCAGATAGGTGACACGCAGTTCGGGCTGCTCCAGCGGAACCAGCGTGCGGGTGGCAGCCTTGGCCATTATGGTATGCGGCCCCATCCCATACACAGTGCCGTTCACATACGGTGGGATAATCTCCACCAGCGGCGGTTTGATTTCCGATGTGGCGGCCAGCAGTTCAAAATTGTCAATCATCCAGCCCCAGGCGAAATTGCTGCCGATCTGGGAGCTTTTCTTCAGTTTGAACTTGAACTGGACCTCAGCCAAAGCCACTTCCGAACTGATGTCGAATACCTCGGTCTGCCACCAGTGCTTTTCAGGTTCGGCCAACAGGTTGTTCTTCTCCCAAACCGCATAACTGCTGTGGCTGAAAGTGCCGCGCCTGCGGTATGTTTCGCCGGAACCGAGATAGCTGGAGGAGGGGACAGCTGTCCATCTTGCTCCAGGATAGTTCTCCTTATACATCAGTGTAACCTCGTCAGAATCCGACACCTTGCAGATGTGGGAGAAACGGAGGATGATGTAACCGTACTTGGTGAAATCGTACAATGGGGAGACCAGCTCTATGGAATCACCCTCTTCCGTCGGAACAAACCCCCAAATGGCTTTTCCCGAAGTGCTTACTGCCGTGTCGAACACCCATGCCGACTGCGGCACACGGGTGAAGGTGCAGCTGTTCTGCCTGTCAAAGTGCTCAGTAATGGTGATGCGGTTTTGCGCGGACAACCCCGCAACCATGCAGCACAATCCAATTAATAATAAGAATAACTTTCTCATTGTTTTTGTATTAGAATTATAAAAATATGTATTTTCTGATTTGCAAATATAAACAAAAAAGGGATACGGATTATAACCAGAAACAGGAAAAGGCATCATTTCTTTTCCAACAGTTCCAGACAGGACTTTGCAGCGGCAATCCACTCCGGATCGACACCAAGCTGCTCCGCAACACGCAATGCCTCCAACGGAACCTCGCCATTCTCCACCTCCATCAGGGAGTAGTCCATTTTGCCCTGCGCAAACCCTTTGACTTTCAGACAGCGGCAGTTATGATCACCAACAACGACATAATGGGTTGCCATCAGAAGGCTTACACCATGCCGACGCAATACCTGAAGCAGTGCGGAGACTAAAGCTGTCCCCTCAGTAGGATTGGTGGTGCGGGCCGGTTCGTCAAGCAGGGCCAGCAGCCGTACGCCCAGCCTTGCCTCCCGGACCAACGCATCCATCTGCCTAATCTCCGCCGCAAAGGAGGACAATCCCTCTGTAACGGACTGGTGGTCACCGATGCAGAAATGTATTTCGTCCTTCAGGGCAATCCTTGCCTGCGCCGCAGGTATGCCAAAACCGTACTGGCAGAGATACTGGCACAACGCCACACTTTTCAGGACAACACTCTTCCCGCCCATGTTCGCCCCAACAATCAGCGTGGGACGGCTGTCGAACGAAATGTCCACCGGCTGGAATTCCTTTCCGGAGGCAGCCAGCAGGTCACGCACCTCCGGATGGAACAACCCAACATAGCTGCAACCGCCCTCATCCGAAATCTCAGGAATACACAATCCGTAACGCAGCATCAGTGCCGCCTTGGCCAGCAGAATGTCAGCATGCGCCATGCACTCCTGCGCCGCTTCAAGTGCGGCGGCAAAAGGTTTCAGCTGCACACAGAGCTCGTTGCGGACCCGAGCCTCCTCCTCGTTCACCAGAAGCATCAGCTCCTCCTGCAGTTCGCCGGATTCGCGCCATTTTTTCCGCAATCCGGCAAGCCGCGACGAATAGGAGTCGTAGATATAGAAGGTTGCCATCCGCAAACCGTCCGGATCCAGAATCCGGATCACCTCCTCCATATCCGGAAAAGGCAGCTGCTCCGAAAGGCCGAGACGATGCAGCAGTCCAGCAGTCTCCGATGCCGAAAGCGCCAGGAATTTCACCTCATAAAGTTCAAGGTCATCCAGACACTCCGAAGCGGCCAGACGGGAGATTGTATGGCGGATATCCTTCAGCCCCATCAGTTTGACACGCAGGGAATCCAGCACCGGAAGTTGCGCCGCATCCGCGCAGACCGCAGCAAAGGCACGCAAACGCGCATAGGCTCCTGAAAGCTCGGCAGCCTGCGTGCAAAATGGTGTCTCCAACAGCACACGGCGTGCATAGGAGGATTGCAGCTCAAGCTGCTCCAGCATATAGTCAAGCCCGCACGGGCTGTCAAGAGATTCTTTCAACTGCATTTTTATCTGTTATATAACATTAAAAAACAACATATTTCATCTATCAACGCACCCCCTTGTACATCCGCAGCATGTTCATGTCGGTCCAGACGGTGGGCTGCAACCTGCTGTCGGTCATGACGGCATCCAGCCATGAGATTCGTCCGGACAGCGTCTGCTCCGCAAAACAGCAGAAGAGCTCCACCGATTGTGGGAACCAGCTGGCCACCTCGTGACCAATCCCTTTGAAACGGATAATCCAATGGGGAATCTCCTGCTTCCGAAACTGCTTGGAAATACGGTTGGAACCAAACATGCCGGCACTGAACGGAAGCCCGAAATGACTGTACGCCACAATTTTGTCCTCAACACCATGCAGCAACATGGTGGGTGCGGGCGGAGCGGCATACTTCAAATCGCGTTTCCGGCACATGACACCGCCCGCATAGGGGATGACGGCAGCCGGTTTCCAGCCATCCGGCAGAAGCGCGGCGGGCGACAGGGCATTGGCGCGGCTGTAATCCAGCTGCAGCACAGTGATGGCTCCGGCTGAATTGCCTGTAAGAATGATTTTTGAGGTATTTATACCCAACTCGGTCGCATGTGCGCAAACCCATGCGATGGCGGCCGCGCAGTCCTCAACCGCCAGGCCGATGCAGTATTGGAACAAATCGTCAATTTTCAGCAGTCCCTGCAATTCAGCGACTTTTGCGCTGTCCTTCAAACCCAGACGGTAATCGATGCTGATGACGGTGAAGCCGCGTTCGCTCAGCATCCTGGCGGTTCTGCTTTGAAGGCTGTCGTCGCGTTTCCCGATGACGAAACCGCCGCCGAAGACGGAGACGACGGCCGCACGATCCGCCCGCGGATGGGCGGGATGCCAAACGTCAAGGTAGAGGGTGGAGTCCCGCTGCACATAGGGGAAGGTCTCCCTGGTCTGCCCCTCCGCCTTCCCGGCAGCCGTAAGCAGCACGATTACTGTCAACAGACTCTTGAAAAACAGTTTTTTGAACATATTACTTTGGCGTTTTCAATCAAAACAACCTCATCTTCACTCAGTGACATAATTTAATTTGGTTCAGCTGTTGTGAATGAATTATTTCCTCCTCCATATAGGAGTAATCTCTTTTTCGACACATCCTAATGACATTTGAAGGTGCCCTTGGATTCATCCCATTCCCAAATGTTTTCATTTTCCATCGTTTTTGGTTGTCGGGAATTTTCGGTAAGAGAATTGCACGTATGGGACCTCAATGTCATTACAGGATTCCAATCCATGATATTCTTCCAACAGGATACAATCCTGTTCCTTATTGTTGTATTCCAACTTCATTTCCTGATAGTATTCCTTCATTCGGAGCGTATCAACGAACGAATGGACTGAATAGTCTGTTATTCTGCGGATGTCGTCAAATACAACATGGTAGTGCAAACACCGGAAATCTTCGTCTGCCCACATTGAACAATCGGTTTCGGGTGAATGGTTTGTATATATGTCAACAGATTTTCCATTATATGTGAACAATATTATCTCCGGATCATCAATCACCTGCCTTCGGTTCAGACCATGATAGTAAAAATACAGCGCAACTGGACGGCCTGAACTATCGGACACTTCCATAATATAGTTTTTTGACGACACAGCTTTCTGACGGGAGACATTCCATTCCATAACCAGCGGCTCTTCTACGGAATCATCCAATAGATGGTATAGGGTATCCGTGGTTTTTGAAATGTTTTCCGTAGCGTCCTTTTCTGTTTCGCTGTTGCCGCAACAAATGCATCCGAATATCATCCCTAACAGGAGCAGTTTCAGCAGGTGTTTCATTATTGTGTGTATTTGATGGTTATGCATAAGTTTTTAATTATATACCCTGTTGGGCAAAGGCTATCAGCGCGTGCATGATTTCATCATCACTTGGCGGATTGGGAATCAGATAATCCACCGCTTCGGTATAATCAATGTCTTCAAAATAGCACAGTTGTGCGCGAAACATCTTTTCGGAATACAGTTCCCCGAACAATGCAGATGCTGCAACGGAAATATCTTCAATGGAAAAATGGCTTTTCAACAAAAAATAAAGATCAACGTAATCTTTCCATTTGGAACGGCGACCCAAAGCATAGGCTTTCATTGCCGCAAGCTGTATAAGCGACGGCAAACGAAAACAGGATGCCCATTTTTCTGTTGCTTCAACAGGGAAAGGATATTGAAAAAAAGTGATTTTCACATTATTTACAATCAAATTCATCTGTTCTGTCACGCGACGGGTCACCATACATGAAAACCCTGCTTCCGTAAGTTTGTCCAGGTTACGTTTGTGGTTAATGGGGGAATACTTGAACATATCAAAATCCACAGACCTGCGGTGACCGATATATAATGCAATAGCCGTTCCTCCAACAAGGTAATATTCCCTGCGGAAACCGGCCATGACCGGGAGCAGTTCCAACTGCTGTTCAGTGAGTATTTCCTTGTACATATTTTGCCAAAACAAGTGAGAAGAAATGGTGGATTTCCGGATAATAATTATCTTTTTGGCGACCTTTGGCTGAAAAGAACACCTCTGCCACGCGTTCGCCCCCAAGTGCGGAAACGAGATCACGGTAATCTTCCAGCGAACCGTCATTCAAAATGCGCTCAACAAGCAGTTCATCACTGATTTCTTGTTTTTTATCTTCAGGCGTATACCAAAACAGGGGGCGTGTCTTTTCGATAATTTGGTTCCTTGTCATAGCATGAGCGGTTACATTTCAGTTTGCAAAGGTAAGCAAAAAAACAATACGATTCCACGTTTCATCGTGGAAAATCTCTTCCCAAATCTGTCTTGCTTTGGCGTCGGAGGCAGCGGGCTAAAAGTGGCGCAGCTCCTCTGGCTTGAAGCGGAACACCGAAAAGCGCAGCCTGTCGGCCGTTTCGTCCAGCGCGAACCAGGGGGAGCGGAACGGATGCCCCGAATTCCGCAGCAGATGGATGCTGCGTGCCGGAGTGTTGCCTTCCCGCCGAAGCAGATCAACGCGTATCCCAAAGCGGCCAACAGCAACAGCGGAAGCAGAATCCTGAAAAACAGTTTTTTGAACATGGGCGGAGAATTTAAGATTCATAAAAAAAAGGAGGATAGCTATCCTCCTTTTTTTTGGTTTGTCCGGTCCGGTTAGAAACGGAAACGGATACCAAGGGCGATGTCACCCCAGTGGAAACTGGTTTCGGGCAAAATGTAGAATTTCGGACGGATGTCCAAGGAGAGCTGGATGGGCACCGCCTGGAAGTTATACTCCAGACCGGCCTGGCCGACAGCGGCAAGAGCAATGTTACCGTCTCCATCATAACCATGTTCCCAGTTCCAGTAGCCAAGGCAGGCACCGACACCGGCAAACCATCCTAAATTACCGGCAATGGTACCGGTCCATTGGTAGATGCCGTAGAGGTTGAAGGCGGTGAAATGGTCGTCTGAACGCAGACCAAGGTCCATTTCCAGCCGATTGCCGCCCAATCCTGTCTGCCAGGAAAGCTCGGCACCATAACCCTGACCGCCACCCAAGCGGACACCAAGAGCGTTCTGTGCATTGGCGAAACTGCCAATGGTAACAAATGTTGCGATGAGTAAAAGAACTCTTTTCATGTTGATAAAATTTAGTTAATACTAATAATTAATAAATCTCCTTTTTATAGTCGACACTTCAACATAACGCCGGGTTATGCGGAAAATTGTGCCATCCTGAAAAAAAAAGAAAAAAAATGAGTTTATAAAAACGGATGTTTTTTACACGGCAGCCTTATGCAGGTGTGATCGCCAAATTTCAACACTCAAGCCCCCGCCGCAGATCATACACCGGAAGCCGCACCGCCTCCGCCATCGCGGCACATAACCGCTCAGAATCCATCACATACCCTGTCGGAGAAAGTGGATTCACACAAATGGCTGCGATTGACGCCCTCCAGAGCACGGAAATCCTGAAGCCATTATGTACCAACAATCTGTATACCTGCGGACTGAGGAAAACACGTGTGAAGTCACGCACAACAATTTCCGCCTCCGAGAAAAAGGTGACATTCATCAGAGCATTCGCAATGGCATCGGTAAAGGCACCGGCGAAGAAAACGGCACGCGCTCCGGAACCGGAGGGCCATTTGTGATTTCTCATGTTCAGGGCAGTGGTCAGGCCGGGGTCATACCATTCCCCGTCTGGGGCGGAAACACGCATTCCGCCCTCCACTGCGGCGAGCGCATCGCGTGAAACCCGACCGGTTTCAGGCAGACGGATCCACTCCACCTGCAGCGCAGTGTCACGGAGCAGTGTCGGAAGATGTAGGGAATAGGCCGCACCGGTGGTCAGCACCAATGCCTCCGTAACGGCAGGCGAGGCCGAACTGCGGCGGGAAAGGGCTCCGTCCACCAGAACAAAATCAGGATGCCACGGAGAAATCTCACCCATCCAGCGCCTGAGACCGTTCGCAGTTGACGGCCCGGAGAGCATCACCTTCCCAGGGCATCGTGTCCGTGCAATCACAATCCGTCCCAAAGACGTGCCCTCATTGCTGAATCCCAGAATCTCCGCATCCAGCCTACGCTGCCGGTAATGGGTTTCGGAAGTTGAGAAAATCACACCCTCGCGCAAAAAAATCTCCGGCTTGGGTGTCTCCGTGACGCGGTCGGAACGCTCCCCATCCACACCGATTGAAGTCACAGCAATAACCCGTCCGGACGGATAATGCGCCAGAATATGGTTCAGGCACTCCGTCTTGCCGGTATTCTTCTCCATACCGATCACCGCACAGCTGCGGTATCCCGATAACCTTTCCGTCAGTTCCATACGTCATCAAACGATTCGGAGACGTGCAACACACGTCCCCGAACACAAAAATTAATTTATGAAAAAGAATTTTATTCTTTTTTCCATACCTCATTACGTTCATGACGGATAAGGCGTGCAGGCTCCAGATTCATACGTTCGCCCTCCAAAAGGGAAATCACGCCGTCCACCGCAGCATTGTCAGCCCTCTTTTCAGCCGCCTTACAGCATTCGGGACACTGGCATGAGCAGTGGTATTCCTCAGGCTCGGTATAGGTGGTGATGACCCCTTCGAAATTGCGGAGCACCACCTTGCCAGGTGCCTGGGAAATGACATACTGCGGCATCACAGGTGTTTTGCCGCCGCCTCCAGGCGCATCCACCACAAAGGTGGGCACACAGAATCCTGAGGTGTGGCCGCGCAGCCCCTCAATGATTTCAATCCCCTTGGAGACCGGCGTGCGGAAATGCTCCAGCCCCTGCGAGAGGTCGCACTGGTAGATATAGTAGGGACGCACCCGCATTTTCACCAGCAGATGCACGAGGTTGCGCATCACATGCACGCAGTCGTTCACGC
>DBYD01000007.1:547-742 GCA_002309855.1 Bacteroidales bacterium UBA1195 | reverse complement strand
TGCGGACAATCTCCACATGCGGAATCGAACGAAGCCGTCTGATTATGTATTCCAGTTTCTCGTCCCCGACCATCAGCGCGTCTCCGCCACTGAGCAGCACGTCGCGCACGCACTCCGTCCTTTCAATGTATTCCAACGCCTTCTCGATGCGGTCGGAGGTGGACTCGCAGTCCTTCTGACCTGCAAAACGGCGGC
>DBYD01000007.1:0-475 GCA_002309855.1 Bacteroidales bacterium UBA1195 | reverse complement strand
GTGCAGCGGGTCGAGCAGGTCGGCAGGGGCGATATGGGTCTCCGCCACCGTCGGTATGCACTGCCGCCGGACAGGATCATGCGGGTCATCCGGATTGATCAGGCTCAGGTAATATGGGGTGATGGCCATGCGCAAGGTCTCCAGGGACTTGCGCACACCCTCCTCCTCCTCTGCTGTGAGACGGATGTACTTTTTCAGCTCGTCCAGCGTCTCAATGCGGTTCCTGACCTGCCATTTCCAATTGTTCCATTCCGCATCGGAAACATCCGGGAACAACTGTTTTCTTCTTGATTCAGCCATTTCTTTAAGAATTTCAGGAGAAAGAAGCCAGAAGACAGAATGCCATTTTCCGACTTCTGTCTTCTGTATTCCGTCTTCTCATTTACGCATACAGTTCTTCGAAAATCTTGCGCAGTTCCGGGGATTCGCGCAATTCCTGCAGGGTGAATTCGGCATGTCCCTTGGTGTAGCCGTT